>NZ_JBXAHJ010000008.1:0-279931 GCF_058794995.1 Pseudomonas sp. GW823-FHT06E10
AAACTGCGTAACTCTTTGTTTACCAAGGAGTTTTCCGTTTCGACTGCGCCGGAAGTGGGGCGAATTATAGACACCTGAAATCTGCCGTCAAGCATTGATTTAGGTTTTCTATCGACATGTGCAAAAACACTGCTTATATATAGACGCGCCTGCAAGGAATGCGCAGTATATTGCCCAACACAAATAGAAACGCCCTGATTCCTATATTTCGGACGATGCCACGTAATGAATGACCAGCCTCGCAGCCTAGCCTCTACCCTGTTCTCGGTTGGGCTGCTGCTCATAGCCATGGCATCGATCCAGTCCGGAGCCTCCCTGGCCAAAAGCATGTTCTCCGTTGTCGGTCCTCAGGGGACGACAACATTACGACTGATTTTTGCCAGTGTGATCATGATGCTGATACTGCGTCCATGGCGGGCAAAATTCACTGCAAAGTCCCTGCGCACTGTCATCGTCTACGGAATGGCGCTGGGCGGCATGAACTTCCTCTTCTATATGTCGTTGCAAACCGTCCCGCTGGGCATCGCGGTGGCGCTTGAATTCACCGGCCCACTGGCGGTGGCGATCTACGCCTCGCGTCGCGCGATCGACTTTTTGTGGATTGCCCTGGCTGCCGCAGGCTTACTGTTACTGATACCGACGGGAGAAACGACCACCGGCATCGATCTTGTAGGCGCCGGTTATGCCTTGGGCGCAGGGGTCTGCTGGGCACTGTACATTTTGTTCGGTCAAAAAGCCGGGGCCGACAATGGCGTGCAAACCGCCGCGCTGGGGGTAATGATCGCTGCGCTCTTCGTAGCCCCCATCGGTATTGTCCATGCAGGCTCAGCTCTGCTGAGCCCGTCATTGATCCCTATAGCCCTTGGCGTCGCCATCCTGTCCACAGCCCTCCCCTACACCCTGGAGATGGTCGCGCTGACCCGCATGCCGGCCAGAACCTTCGGCACACTGATGAGTATCGAGCCAGCCTTCGGCGCGCTATCTGGCTTGCTGTTCCTTCATGAATACCTCTCGCTGTCACAATGGATGGCAATCATGTGCATCATTCTGGCATCCGTCGGTGCCACCATGACCATGAGCACTAGCACCAGACCAGCCGTAGCGGCGGATTGAAAGCAGATATGAAACGGCTCTGGTATTTGCCGCTCAATTAGGCCATGTTTAGCCCCGCACCCCAGTGTCATGACATGGACCATTTCAGATAGGGATATCGGTACGCGTCAAGCGAAAGTGAAAGCGGCCAAACCCGGGCACAAGATCCGGGGACGCTATAAGGACAGTAATGAAACGATTTTTGATGCTGATCGCCGTACTTGCAATTGCGGGCTGCGCAGCGACTTCGGAAACACAGATCAAGCACGGTAAGAAAGGGCTGCACATCAACTGTTCCGGACTGTCTTCGTCCTGGGACAAGTGCTACGCCAGCGCCGCCAATTCCTGCGCCCCCAAGGGATACAAGGTCATTGCCAAGTCGGGAGATGCAGTGGAAGAGCCCGGCGATTACCCGTTTGGCCTCAATCCTGCGGGCTATACCAGCCGCAGCATGATTGTCATCTGCAAATAGGCAGGGCCGTCGGGTCAGGTTCTCGGGCTTGCGATCTGACGGCCAATTTCCTCGTAGCTGGAGTTCAGCACTGTGCGCTGGATATCCGGACTAGCCAGCATGCGCGCTACGACCAGCGCGCCAATACATTGCGACAGAATCGCCCACGCCAGGCTGTCGCTTTGCAGAATACCCGCCCAACTTTCCTGAAGCCGACAAATCCAGTGCTCTGCCTGTTGACGGACAGTCAGGTCGGAACGGGCAATTTCTGCCCCCAATGCCGGCAATGCACAACCGGTTTCCGGATTCTCGACGTGAGACATACTCAGGTACTGCTTCAAGCAGCGTTCAAGCTTGTCACGGTCCTTTCCCTCCCCCAGTCGCGCCAGGCTTTGCCCCAACTCACGCTCGACAATGCTGGCGAACAACTCGTCTTTCGACGAGAAATGGCTATAGAAGGCGCCGCCACTCAAGCCAATCGCTTTCATCAGGCCGTCCACGCCCACCGTTGAAAATCCGGACTTCTTGGCCGATACCGCACTGCTTTCCAGCAGCCTTTGCCTGGTTTCCAGCTTGTGACTGGCCGAATAACGCATTGCCTTTCTCCCTAGCTTGCTCGCCTTGACGTCTGTCGAATCATAGCATAACGTTCGTTTAGTTAACGATCGTTTACCAAAAGGGATCTACCCATGAATAACAAGAAGGTCGTTCTTATCGTCGGTGCAGGTGATGCCACGGGTGGCGCCATTGCCAAGCGTTTTGCCCGGGAAGGTTTTGTCACCTGCGTTACCCGCCGCAGTGCGGACAAGCTCCAGCCATTGGTGGATGCCATAAAGGCCGATGGTGGCGAGGCCCACGGTTTCGCCTGCGACGCCCGCAAGGAAGACGACGTGGTCGCACTGGTCGAGCAGATAGAAAGCGAGATCGGCCCTATCGAGGCATTCGTGTTCAACATCGGCGCGAACGTGCCGTGCAGCATTCTCGAAGAAACCGCCCGCAAGTATTTCAAGATCTGGGAAATGGCCTGTTTTTCCGGTTTTCTCAATGCGCGTGAAGTGGCCAAACGCATGGCCAAGCGCCAGCGGGGCACGATCCTGTTCACCGGCGCCACTGCAGGCCTGCGTGGCGCAGCCGGCTTCGCCGCATTTGCCGGTGCCAAGCACGGTATTCGTGCGCTGGCGCAAAGCATGGCCCGAGAGCTCGGCCCCATGAACATTCACGTTGCCCATGTCGTCGTCGACGGCGCCATCGATACCGATTTCATCCGCGACAGCTTCCCCGAGAAATACGCGACCAAGGATCAGGACGGCATCCTTAACCCCGAACACATTGCCGAGAATTACTGGTACCTGCACAGCCAGCCCCGCGACGCCTGGACTTTCGAACTGGACCTGCGTCCCTGGAGCGAACGCTGGTAATTCCCCCCACACACAACAATAAGACGAGCGCCTTGAACATGAGCAAAACCGTGGAGTTCTACTTCGACCTCGGCAGCCCCGCCACCTATCTGGCCTACACCCAGCTACCGAAGATCTGCGCGCAAACCGACACCCGGTTGATCTACATTCCGCTCTTGTTGGGCGGAGTGTTCAAAGCCACCGGTAACGCCTCTCCGGCGACTGTCCCGGCCAAAGGCCGCTACATGTTTGAGGATCTGGACCGCTACGCCAAACGCTACGGCGTGCCTCTGAAATTCAATCCCCACTTCCCGATCAACACCTTGATGCTCATGCGCGCCGTAACAGGCATGCAGTTGCGCCACCCTGAACGCTTTGCAGCTTTCATCGATTGCCTGTTCAAGGCCATATGGGTCGAGGGTCGCAGCCTGGATGAACCGGCAACCGTCGCGGCAGTGCTCAGCGAAAACGCTTTCGATCCGCAAGAGGTGCTGGCCCTGACCGCCGATGAAGAAGTAAAAGCCCTGCTCAAGGACAACACCGAAAAAGCCGTACAGCGAGGCGTATTCGGAGCCCCAAGCATGTTTGTCGACAATCAGTTGTACTTCGGCCAGGATCGACTGGACTTCGTGCTCGAAGCCTTGAGCTGAATCTCGACCACCAACCGCCCCTTCGCCGCCCTATGGCTCAGGCGCTGGATAAAGCGCCTGAGCTGCACATAAACAAACAGCTACGCCGGAACCAATAGCAGCTCCCGATCAGATAGCCGCCGTGCGGGTATTGAGCCACTCCAGCGCGGCACCTTCGACCAACGGACTCAAGCGCTCGCGCACTTCGGCGTGGTAAGCGTTGAACCACTGCTTCTCGTCCTCGGACAACAGCGAAGTTTCCAGGCAGCGCGTGTCGATCGGGCACAGGGTCAGTGTTTCGAACTTGAGGAACTCGCCGAATTCGCTTTTGCCCGCCTCACGGTTCATCGCCAGGTTTTCGATACGCACACCCCAACGACCCGGACGATAGGTGCCCGGTTCAATGGACGTGATCATGCCGGGTTGCATCGCGGTTTGCGGGGCAGGCGCGGCCTGATAAGCAATGACTTGCGGACCTTCGTGGACGTTCAGGAAGTAACCGACGCCATGACCGGTGCCGTGACCGTAGTCGACACTTTCCGCCCAGATGGGCGCACGGGCGATGGCATCGAGCAGCGGCGACAGAATGCCTTTCGGGAACTGGGCGCGGGACAAGGCAATCACCCCCTTGAGCACTCGGGTGCAATCGCGTTTTTGCTCATCGGTCGGTGTGCCCACAGCAACCATGCGCGTGATGTCGGTGGTGCCGCCCAGATACTGGCCGCCGGAGTCGATCAGCAGCAGGCCGTCCCCTTCGATCACCGCGTGTTCTTCTTCGGTGGCATGGTAGTGCGGCATCGCGCCATTGGCGTTGAACGCGGCAATGGTGTTGAAACTCAGAGACACATAATCCGGACGGCGTTCACGGGCCGCGGTGAGTTTTTCGTCGATGGTCAGTTCGGTGATGCGCTCGCGCCCCAGCGCCGAGTCCAGCCAGGCAAAGAATTCGCACAGTGCTGCGCCGTCCTGTTCCATGGCCTGCCGGATGTGTTCGGCATCGGCCAGGCTTTTTTGCGATTTGGCCAGGGTGGTCGGGTTCAGGCCTTCGATCAGTTTCACCCCGCTGTCGAGGTTGTCCAGCAAGCCCGCCGTGACCCGCGCCGGATCGACTTGCAGGCTCGCGCCGCTCGGTACGGCACGCAATGCAGTAGCGACTTCGCTGTAATCGCGCAAGGTCACCCCGTCCCGTTCGAGGATGGCGCGCAGTTCGGCGCTGACTTTGCTCAAGGCGACAAACAGCGTGGCCTGTTGCTGATTGATCAAGGCGAAGGAAACAAACACCGGGTTGAACGACACGTCGCCGCCACGCAGGTTGAACAGCCAGGCGATATCATCCAGGGTGGCGATGAAATGCCAGTCGGCACCCCGCGCCTGCAGGGTTTCACGCAGTTTGGCGAGTTTTTCGCCACGGCTGACGGTCGCCTGTGGTGGCAAGTGCTGATAGATCGGTTCGTTCGGCAGGCCGGGGCGGTCGCTCCAGACGCCGCTCAGCAGGTCGATGTCGGTGCGCAGGCGAGCGCCACGCTCTTCCAGTTTACCGCCCAGGGTCCGTGCCGAAGCCACGGCCATGACCGCGCCATCGACCGCGACAACACCACCCTCGGGGGTTTGCTCGGCCAGCCATTCCAGTGGTCCGGGTTGACCCGGTTGCAGCTTGACCAGGTCAATGCCGCTGCCGTTGAGTTCCTTGGTCGCCTGCTCCCAGTAACGGCTGTCGGCCCAGACACCTGCAAAATCCGGAGTCACGATCAGGGTGCCGACCGAACCATGGAAACCCGACAACCACTGGCGCCCCTGCCAGTAGCCCGGCAGGTATTCGGACAGGTGCGGATCGGCCGACGGCACCAGCAAGGCGTGAATGCCCTCCCGGCTCATCAGTTCGCGGGTTTGCGCCAGGCGCTGGGGCACCGATCCATTGATCGAAAGCTGCGTATTCATCGTGTCTCCTGCTAACCACTTCATCATTATTGTTGAGTGCCGATCAATGTCGGCGCTTCGTCGCCCTATTGCCAGAATGCCGGAGCACTGGCGCAGGCTGCCTTGATCAGTTGAACCGCCTGGTCGATGTCCTGCTCGGTGGTGAAACGCCCGAGGCTCAAGCGGATGGTGCGACCGGCCGAGCGGGCATCGTGCCCCAGGGCCAGCAGTACATGGGATGGGGTATTGCTCGCGGAATTGCAGGCCGAGGTCGCGGAAAACGCGATCGAGGCCAGCAATGCCGCCGGGTTGAACTCGCCTTCGTCGAAGGTCAGGCTCAGGGTATGGGGAATGCGCCGGGTCGGGCTGCCGTTGAGACGCACGCCGGGAACGCTCTGCAATTGCTCGAGCAAGCGCTCACGCAAACGCACGATGGTGGCTTTCTCTTCATCGAACGCAGCCGCCGCCAGTGCAAAGGCCGCGCCCATGGCCGCGATCTGATGGGTCGCCAGCGTGCCGGAACGCAAACCGCCCTCATGCCCGCCGCCATGGATCTGCGCCTGCAAACGCTGTTGTGCACGCGGACCGACGTACAACGCGCCGATGCCCTTGGGGCCGTAGAGCTTGTGCGCGGAAAACGACATCAGGTCCACCGGCCACAGTGCGAGGTCGATCGCCACTTTGCCCGCGCCCTGTGCGGCGTCGACATGGAACAACGCCCCGCGATCACGCACGATCTGACCGATGGCGGGAATGTCGTTGAGGGTGCCCAGTTCGTTGTTGACCAGCATCAGCGACACCAGGTAGGTGTCTTCGCGCATGGCTTCGCTGACCGCCTGCGCGGTGATCAGGCCCTCGGCGTCCGGCACCAGGTAGGTCACCGCGACACCGGCATCCTCCAGTTGCCTGGCGGTATCGAGAATGGCCTTGTGTTCGATCTGACTGGTGATGATATGGCCACCGCCAATGCGGCGGGCTTGGGCCACGCCTTTGAGCGCGAGGTTGTTGGATTCGGTGGCGCCGGAGGTCCAGACGATCTGCCCGGGTGTCGCGCCGACCAGTTCGGCGACCTGGCGTCGCGCCTGTTCGACTGATTGCCGGGCCTGCTGGCCGAAGACGTGGGAACTGGAAGCAGGGTTGCCGAAATTGCCGGTAAAGCCCAGACACTCGATCATCACCTTGATGACCCGCTCATCCACCGGCGTGGTGGCGGCGTAATCGAAATACAACGGACGTTTATTCATAAAAGACTCGCAGAGCGTGTTCCGGGATCAGGAAGCTCGTGACTGCAAACGGCAAAGCGCAGCCTTGTGAGCTGCGCGCGGTTTTCAGAACGTTACCAATACCTGATCGGATGCCGTTAAAGAAGAATTACTTCATTTAAAAGTGCGTAGGAACGCTCCTGAAAAGTCAGCTTAACAGGCATCGGGCAACCGGTTGAAGCAATGCGTCAGCTAAAGCTTTCGAGTATCAGCGGATACAGCGAACCCACAAGCAGCGCGGCCATGCCCCAATTGAACAGGCGCAGCCAGCGGCGATCCTTCAGAACATTGCGCAACAGCGTGCCGCAAGCGGCCCAGACACCCACGCTCGGCAGGTTGATGATCGCAAAGACGGCCGCGATCACGATCACATTCGTGAAGTATCCCTGCATCGGCGTGTAAGTGCTGATAGCGCCAATGGCCATGATCCAGGCCTTGGGATTGACCCACTGGAACGCGGCGGCACCCAGATAGCTGATCGGTTTCGCCTCGCCCTGCTGGCTCTCCGACATTGGCCCGGAATGGGCGATTTTCCACGCCAGATACAGCAAATACGCCGCCCCCACATAACGCAGCACGGTGTAGAGCAAAGGGTAGGTCTGGAACACCGCGCCAAGGCCAAAGCCGACCGCCACCACCAGTATGAAGAAGCCACAAGTGATGCCGAGCATGTGCGGAATCGTGCGGTTGAAGCCGAAGTTCACCCCGGAGGCCAGCAACATGGTGTTGTTCGGGCCGGGCGTGATCGAGGTGACGAGGGCAAACAGGGCGAAGCCCAGCAGCAGGTCGAGTGAGAGCGTCATGGGTGGCAGTCCGTCAGGGTCGGTCAGGTGTTGACCCTATCGCACACCTTCGGCGAAACCCATGGACAGTTACGCGAAACTTGGAGCAGTACAGTTTCGCCTCAGCTCGGACGACCGTGAAGCTGTACAGATCGCCCGACGTTCATTTCACCCTGGTTGTCGAAACCGAACGACTTTTGCGGCTGACCGAGCAGCTCGGCTTTTTTCGCGTGGTACTCGTCGAAGGACAATCCGCGGCGGTTCAGCGCTTCCAGCGCCAGTTCCTTGCTTTCTTCAGCCGTGTAAGGCCGAAGCTCAGGGGAAACATGGCTGGCACATCCGGCGAGTACGGAGACGGCGAGCATCAGCAAAGTGGCGATCATCGGTTTCATTTCTGGCGTCCTGGCAACTGGGTTCGAGGCAATGAACACAGGCTACCCGCGCCTCCCGGGCAGCAGAAATCAACGCTTTCAATAGTGGCTATCAAGAAATGGCGATCATTGCCCTTGTCAGCGCCAGCCCACCAGGCTGCAGTGCAATGCATTGTCGTGGCTGCGCTCCAGGCTGTGCAGGACCTGGAACGAGCCGAAGGTCACGGCCTTCGCCTGATGGGCGCGGATCAACTGCCAGAAATCCTCTTCGCCGTTTTCAAAGGACCGGAACGCAGCCTCCCCGGCTTCGCGGGTTTGCCATTGCAGATAATTGAGTACCCGCCGGCCATCATCGCTGGCCTGGATGCTGGCACTGAGAAAGCCGCGGTGCTGCCGGGCCAGATGTTCGGTCTGTGCCGACAATGCCAATACCAGCGCGGGTTGTTGATGCGGCTCGATCTGGAACTCGATCAGTTGGGTAAAGCTGCGATTCTTCTCTGAGGCTTGCATGAAATGTCCCCCACTCACATGTAAGGCGAATCTTGCGATCCAAAGGTGTGCAGGGTAAAACCTCAAGTTAACTAGAGGTCAAGAGGCAATTTTTAAATGATCACCCCGGAAAACCTGCACAAGGAACTTACCGTCGGCCAAGTCGCGGCGCGCAGCGGTGTGGCGGTCACGGCGCTGCACTTCTATGAGTCCAAGGGGCTGATCAAGAGCAACCGCAATCAGGGCAACCAGCGCCGCTATCCCAGGGAAGTGCTGCGACGGGTGGCCTTGATCAAGGTTGCCCAGCGCCTGGGAATTCCTTTGGCGGAAATCGGCGAAGCCCTCAAGTCACTGCCCGACAACCGGGCGCCGACGGCGGCGGACTGGAAAATGCTGTCGGCGCAATGGAGCCGGGAACTGGATGAGCGCATCAACCAACTGACCCTGCTGCGCGATCGCCTCAACGGCTGCATTGGTTGTGGTTGCCTGTCGATGGAGGCTTGTCCATTGCGCAACGCAGGCGATGTGCTGGGAGAGCGCGGGCCGGGAGCGCACTGGTTGGAGCCAACTTGATGGCACTTAAATGGCGCTGCTGCTCGTCGGGCACTCGGTGAGGCGAAAGAGGCTGGCCTATATTTATTCGGTCGTACAACGGCACAGGTACTTTCCATTCACAAAACAACAACAGGGAGTTCCATCATGAGCGTCAAACCCATTCCAGAGGGGTATCACAGCGTCACCCCCTATCTGGGCATCAACAAAGCCGCCGAAGCCATCGCCTTCTACAAAAAAGCCTTTGGCGCCATTGAAATCATGCGCCTGGACATGCCCGATGGCGGTGTCGGCCACGCGGAACTGCGCATCGGCGATTGCCCGATCATGCTGGGCACACCATGCGATCAAGGACCGTTGAGCAACCCGGACAATTCGCCGTCCGTGGGTCTGCACTTGTACGTGACGGATGTCGACAAGTCCTACAAACAGGCGATCGATGCCGGCGCAACCGTTGTATCGGAGGTCAAGGATCAGTTTTACGGCGACCGTTCAGGGACCTTGAAAGATCCCTACGGGCACCTGTGGTTCCTGGCCACGCACAAGGAAGACCTGACTCAGGAACAGATCGAGCAACGGGCCAAGGAGATGTTTGCCCAGGGTTGAAATCCCTGGTGATGGAGCGGGCCTCTTCGCGAGCAGGCTCGCTCCCACAAGGGTCCCGTCTTCAGCAGTACCGCCGACATGCCAATCACTTGCGCAAGCAAGCCCGCCCGCGACCTGTCGACAATGAGAAACATTTTCTTTCATTTCCCCTTTCGGGATTTCCCCTGCTCATCCGTCCTACTTAGATGCAGTCCTTTCGCGTAGGCAAAAGCCACGACCGGACCTTCTGGGCGCTCATCCCTGCGAAGCCCGCAGCCGAGCTGCCTCTCATCCAGGCAAGACCTCCAACATGTCAAAGAAGTCCCGTTCAAAAATCTGGTTCCTGGTCCATAGCTGGCTGGCATTGCCGATCTGGTTTTTCGTGCTGATCGTCTGTGTAACCGGAACCCTGGCCGTCATCAGTCAGGAGATCGTCTGGCTGGCCAACCCGCCAATGCGCGCCAGTCAGCCCTCGGACGACGCCCCGCTACTCAGTTATCAGCAGGTCATCGAGGCCATCAACAAGGCCGAACCGCAGACCGTGGTGCAGAGCATCAGCCGCCCCGACGAGTCGCATTTTGCCCTGGATGTCGAAGTCAGCTACCCCGACGGGCGCTCGGTGGTGATTTATGTCAATCCGTACAGCGGCGTGATCCAGGGTGTCGCGCCGGAGTTCAACTTCCGCGCCTTCACCCGGGCGCTGCACGGCTGGTGGCTGGTGCCGTTCACCAACGGTTACAGCTGGGGCTGGTACCTGGTGTCGTTTCTCGGCTTGCCGCTACTGGCGTCACTGGTCACGGGGCTGGTGGTCTACAAACGCTTCTGGAAAGGCTTTTTTCGGCCAACCCTGCGTATTCGCCACGGCGCGCGGATTTTCTGGGGCGACTTTCACCGCTTGAGCGGCATCTGGTCGATCTGGTTCATCGCGGTGATTTCCATCACCGGCACCTGGTTCCTGATCCAGGCATTGCTGTTCGATAACCAGGTTTCCATTTCCACGGAAAAGATCATCCCGGCGATGTCCCGCGAAGCGGTGCCGCTGTCAGCCGATGGCTCGCCCCCGCCGCGTATCGACCTCGACCGCGCAATTGAAATCGCCAGGCAGAAAATCTCCGGGCTGGAGGCCAGCTTTGTCAGCTTGCCGGGCAATGCCTACAGCCACCTGGATGTCGGCGGACGCGGTTGGTATCCGTTGATGTTCCAGACCGCCACGATCAACCCGTACAACGGCGAAATCGCCGCCTCGCGCCTGATCTCGGACCGTTCGACCCTGGAGTTCGTCACCGAGTCCATGCGCCCGTTGCACACCGGCGATTTCGGTGGCCTGTGGATCAAGCTGATCTGGGCGTTCTTCGGCCTGTTGCTGAGCATGATGGTGCTCAGCGGTCTGCTGATCTGGACCAAACGCACGGCACTGGCCACGGCCAATGCCTTCAAGCGCAGCAACAAAAAACAGCGTGGCACCGCCGCGCAACCGGTCACGAACAACGAACCGTCGGAGGCCCACCTGTGAGCAAAGTCACTGCGGTCTCGCAACCCTCGCGCCTGCACGTGTTCTGGCACAAATGGCGCTTTCATCTGAACGTCCTGTTACTGCTGATTCCCCTGGGTTTCATGCCCAAGTACTTCGCCGACGAGGCATTGATGCGCGGCGACAGTGGCCTTGGCGAACGGGAGGTCGGCGAAGTCCGGGTCGGTCCCTGGAGCCTGCGCCTGGCGGAATTGCGCAACGCCGCGCCCATGCTCGACGGCCCGGCCGGTTACATGAAGGGTTTCAACGCCGCGTTGTGCGAGGCCTGCATCGGCCAGGTCAAGGCCACTTACCTGCGTATCGGCAAGCCCCGCAGCCTGCGCGCCGCCGGGGTGATTTTCTTCGGCACCCCGTACCGTATGGGTGCTTCGCTGCCCGTCCCGGAAAAGACCACGGCCGACGCCGAACTGTGGATCACCATGGAAGGCTGGGACGGCGTCATGCATCAGGCATCCATTCCTTTGAGCCAGGCCTCCCCCGCCACTATCGCCTGGCTGAACAAACAAGGAGGCAAACCATGATCACCCCTCTTCGCCCGCTCAACGCCGTGTTGCTGGTGCTCTGCGCCGGCTTCAGCGCCACCGCCCTGGCCCACAATCCGATGTGCGAATGCAAGGTCATCGACGCGGAGCAGATCAAGTGCACCGGCGGTTTTTCCGACGGCAGCGGCGCTCCTGGCGTAACCCTCGATGTGATCGGCTACGACGAAACCATCCTGGTGCCGGGCAAGCTCGGGCCTGATTCGACCCTGACCTTCAAGAAGCCCGGCGCCGAGTTCTATGTGCTGTTCGATGCCGGCCCCGGTCACGTCGTGGAAATCGACCAAGCGGACATCGAGGCACCATGAGCACTCCAACGACCCAAGTCGTGCGCCCGGCCGGGGCCGGTCACGAAACCCTCTATGTTCTGCTGCTGTGCCTGACGATCCTGGCGGTGGCCGGCTCGGTGGTGCTCTGGCGCGGTGAATCCCATGAGGTGAGCAGCGTCAGCAGCCATCAACTGGATGCGCGCCGTGACCTCAGTGCATCCGAGCAAGGTATCTACGCCGATTTGCGGGTGACGCTGGACGAGATCCATTTGCTGCGCCAGGAACAGCAAGCGCTGCCGACACCCGAGTTGCTGGCCGAGGAAGGGTTTGCCCCGTTTGCCCGGGACGCCAGCTCCGTCAGCCGGGGTGGCCATGCCTGGCAAATGCTCGACGCCAAGGCCTATTTCGGCCGGAGCCAGATGCCGACGGTCGCCGGTTCGTTTCTGCTGCGCCTGAGCGCAACCGCCGACGCTGCACCGGACATCTGGCTCAACCGCACCAGCACGCTCACGGCACCGGCCGACCTCAGCGATGCCGCGCTCGAAAGCGCCGGCTGGCAGCAGGTCATCGCGCAATTCGATGCCGGTGTGACCCGCCAGCACCGGCACTGAACCCTCGCCTTTTTCCGAGAGAAGACCGCTTTCCCATGCCCAATTCATCTCAATGTTCTTTTTTGCGCCTGCTGCTGGTCGGCTTGCTCGCCTGCCTGCTGCCATCCCTGGCCAGCGCCGACGAAGCCAAGCGCCTGCGCATCGGCATCACCCTGCATCCCTACTACAGCTACGTGGCGAACATCGTCGGTGACAAGGCCGAGGTGGTGCCGCTGATTCCGGCCGGTTTCAACCCACATGCCTACGAGCCCCGCGCCGAAGACATCAAGCGCATCAGCGGGCTGGACGTGATTGTGCTCAACGGTGTCGGCCATGACGACTTCGCCGACCGCATGATCGCCGCCAGCGAAACCCCGAACGTGCCGGTAATCGAAGCCAACGAGAACGTACCGCTACTGGCCGCCACCGGCGTGGCCGCACGCGGTGCCGGCAAGGTGGTGAACCCGCACACCTTCCTGTCGATCAGCGCCTCGATTGCCCAGGTCAACAACATTGCCCGGGAGCTAGGCAAGCTCGATCCCGCCAATGCCAAAACCTACACCGAGAACGCCCGCGCCTACGGCAAGCGCCTGCGCAAGATGCGCGCCGACGCCCTGGCCAAACTGACCCAGGCACCGAACGCGGAACTGCGGGTGGCCACGGTACACGCGGCCTACGACTATCTGCTGCGCGAATTCGGCCTCGAAGTGACGGCCGTGGTCGAGCCCGCCCACGGTATCGAGCCAAGCCCGAGCCAGCTGAAAAAAACCATCGATCAACTGCGTGAACTGGACGTGAAGGTGATCTTCTCGGAGATGGACTTTCCTTCCACTTACGTCGACACCATCCAGCGCGAATCCGGCGTGAAGCTGTATCCGCTGTCGCATATTTCCTACGGCGAATACACCACCGACAAGTACGAAAAGGAAATGACCGGCAACCTCGACACTGTGGTGCGGGCGATTCAGGAGTCGGGCCAATGACATCGAAAGAAACCATCCTGGCCGATGCAGAATCCCCTGTGGGAGCGAGCTTGCTCGCGAAGGCGTCGTGTCAGTCGACCACCATGTTGCCTGATACACCGCCATCGCGAGCAAGCTCGCTCCCACAGGTTTCGGGGCCGACATTGGATTTTGCAGGCGTCAGCCTGACCCTCGGGCGCACAACGATCCTCGACAACGTGACATTTCAAGTCCGACCCGGCAGCGTGCACGCATTGGTCGGCCCCAATGGCGGCGGCAAGAGTTCGCTGATCAAGACCCTGCTCGGGCAAATGCCTCACCAGGGCCGCTTGAGCCTGCATTGGCCAGGCGAGCCGGGGACCATCGGCTATGTGCCACAGGCACTGGAGTTCGACCGGGGCTTGCCAATGACCGTCGACGATTTCATGGCCGCCATGTGCCAGCGTCGCCCGGCCTTTCTCGGCTTGAGCAAACACTACGCGACGGCGATTGGCGAGGCGCTGGAGCGGGTCGGCATGCAGGACAAACGCAAGCGCCGCATGGGCGCGCTGTCCGGCGGCGAACGGCAACGGGTGTTGCTCGCCCAGGGGCTGATTCCGCCTCCGCAATTGCTGGTGCTCGACGAACCGATGTCGGCCCTCGATGAGGCCGGTATCCGGGTGTTCGAACGCTTGCTCGGCGACTGGCGAGCGGCGGGCATCACCGTACTGTGGATCGAGCACGACCTGGAAGCGGTCGGGCGCCTGGCCGATCACGTCACCGGGCTCAATCGCCGGGTGCTGTTCGACGCCACGCCGCAACAGGCGCTGACACCGGAGCGTCTGTTGAACCTGTTCTCGACCCACCCACGGAGCCTTGCCTGATGAGTTACGAAGCTTTTCGCCTGATGGTCCAGGGCTGGGCGTCGTCGGGTTATCTGCCCGAGGCGCTGGCCTATGGATTCGTGGTCAACGCCCTGCTCGCCGGTCTGCTGATCGGCCCGGTACTGGGAGGCCTGGGCACGTTGGTGGTGGTCAAGCGCTTCGCGTTTTTCTCCGAGGCGGTCGGTCACGCCGCCCTGACCGGCGTGGCCATCGGCATCCTGCTCGGCGAACCCTACACCGGCCCCTACGGCAGCCTGTTCGGCTACTGCCTGCTGTTCGGCATCCTGCTCAATTACCTGCGCAACCGCACCGGTCTGGCGCCAGATACCTTGATCGGCGTGTTTCTCTCGGTGTCGCTCGCCTTGGGCGCGAGCCTGCTGCTGATTCTGGCGGGCAAGATCAACGTACACATTCTGGAAAACGTGCTGTTCGGCTCGGTGCTGACGGTCAATGGCAATGACCTGCTGGTGCTGGCCATCGTCGGTTCGCTGGTCATGGCCCTGGCCTTGCCTTTGTACAACCGCATCATGCTCGCCAGTTTCAACCCGCAGTTGGCGGCGGTGCGCGGGGTGGCGGTGAAAACCCTGGATTATCTGTTCGTGATTCTGGTGACGCTGATCACCGTCGCCGCCGTGAAGGTCATCGGCGCGATTCTGGTGGGCGCCCTGCTGGTGATTCCGGCCGCCGCGGCACGCCTGCTCAGCCAATCGCTGAAGGGCTTTTTCTGGTGTTCGGTGCTGATCGCCACGGTCAGCACACTGTGCGGGATTCTTGCACCGATTGTCTTCGACCTGCCGATCCCGTCCGGCGCCGCGATCATCCTCGTGGCCGGTATCGCCTTCGCCCTGGCCGCCATCGCGCGCGGCGTCGTCCCCAGCCTGAAAGGGAACCTTGGATAAATGATTTTTTCACTGCGCCAACTGACCCTCGCCATCACCCTGTGCGGGCTGGCGACAACGACCATGGCCGCCGACAACGGCAAACCGCTGCGTGTGCTGGCCTCCTTGCCGATTACTTATGGCCTGGGTGAGGTCTTGCTCAAGGGCACCGATGTCAGCCTCGAACGCGCGGCCCCGACCAACCTGCCCGGCAGCCGCCAGACCGCCTACTTCACCGGTCGTGGCGCCCCGTCGCTGGCCAAACTGGCAAGCGACGCCGATGCGGTGATCGGCCTGCGCTCACTGTGGCCGGATGACCCGCTGTACCCGATCGCCCGGCGCAGCAATATCCGCATCGTCGAAGTCGATGCCGCTCGTCCCGTGGACGGCGCCCTGCCCGGCATCGCCGTACAGCCCGACAACAAGGTCGACGGGCTGAACAGTCAGCCGTGGTTCTCCAGCAATAACATGGGGCGCATGGCCGATGTGATGGCGGCGGACCTGGTGCGTCTGGCCCCCAAGGCCAAGCCGAAGATCGACGCCAACCTGGCATCGCTCAAGCAGCGTTTGCTCAAGCTCAGTGCCGACAGCGAAGCGCGGTTGGCCAATGTGGACAACCTCAGTGTGATGAGTCTCAGCGATCACTTCGGCTACCTGATCGGCGGTCTCAATCTGGAATTGATCGGCCAGGATGCACGCGCCGATGCCGAGTGGACACCGGAGGCGCTGAAGCAATTGGGCGCAACGCTCAAGGATAATGACGTGACGGTGGTGCTGCATCACCGGCAGCCGTCGGATGCGCTGAAAGCGGTGATTGCCGGGTCGGGTAGCCGATTGGTGGTGTTGAGTACCGATGCCGAGGACCCGGTCGCGGAACTGGAGGGGAATGTGGATTTGCTGATCAAGGGGTTGAGCGGCGTTTAAGGTCTGTACGACCGCGTTATCGTTCATCGCGAGCAAGCTCGCTCCCACAGGATATGTGCCATGCCGCAGATCACTGTGGGAGCGAACTTGCTCGCGATAGCGGCCTGATAGCCGACACAAGACTCCAGACCTGAAAAAACCCGCTGACTGTCACCAGTCCAGCGGGCTTGTTTTTGCATGACGGATCAGTGCGCCACAGCCGCCTGCTCGTCCATCTTCTGCCGCAGGCTCAATGGACGCATGTCGGTCCAGGTTTCTTCGATGTAGGCCAGGCATTCCTTTTTCAGCCCGCTTTTACCCACGGTGCGCCAGCCTTGTGGCACGGCTTTGTAGTCGGGCCAGATCGAGTATTGCTCTTCGTGGTTGACCACGACCTGAAAGAGGATGTCCTCGCGGTCGAATACTGACGTCATGCTGTCTCTCCATCGTTATCGGGCGGGTTGCGTTGTGCACGCAACCGTTATGTAGAAGGAACGATCCGCAGGGCGGAAAATTTAAGGATGGGCCGTGGCGGCGGCCAGGGCTCGCCCGAAAATCTCGGCCACGCGATCGATTTGCGCAGCGGTAATCACCAGTGGCGGCAGGAAGCGCACCACCGCGCCGTGGCGGCCACCGAGTTCCAGGATCAAGCCACGCTTGAGGCATTCGCGCTGCACCAGGGGTGCCAGACGGGCGAAAGCCGGCGGATGGCCTTGGGCATCCAGCGCGCCCGTCGGGTCCACCAGTTCGACGCCGAGCATCAAGCCACGTCCGCGAATGTCCCCCAGTTGCGGGAAGTCCCGCTGCAGGATGCGCAGGTGCTCGGCCAGACGCTCGCCCATCGCGGCGGCATGCTCGCAGACCTTGTGTTTGACCAGATAACGCATCACCGCGCAACCGGCGGCCATGGCCATCTGGTTGCCACGGAACGTCCCGGCATGGGCGCCGGGCAGCCAGGTGTCGAGCCAGTCACGATAGACCACCACCGCCAGCGGCAGGCTGCCACCGATGGCCTTGGACATCACCACGACATCGGGAATGATCCCGGCATGCTCGAAGGCGAACATCTTGCCGGTGCGGGCGAAGCCACTCTGGATTTCATCGACGATCAGCGCGACACCCGCCTGTTCAGTGATCCGCCGCACACCGCGCAACCAGTCCAGATCCGCCGGAATCACCCCGCCCTCGCCCTGCACCACTTCCACGATCACCGCCGCCGGCAATTGCACACCAGCCTCGGGATCATTGAGCAGGTTTTCCAGGTAACTCAAGTTGGCTTTGACCCCTTGCGGGCCGCCGAGCCCGAACGGGCAGCGGTAATCGTAGGGGTACGGCATGAACTGCACGCCGCTGCCAAGCAAGGCGCCCAAGGGCTTTTTCGGCCCCAGACTGCCCATCAGGCTCAACGCGCCCTGACTCATGCCGTGATAGCCACCCTGGAACGAGATCACGGTGCTGCGACCAGTGGCGGTACGCACCAGTTTCAGTGCCGCCTCCACGGCGTCGGTGCCGGTCGGGCCGCAAAACTGGATCTTCGCTTCAGCGGCCAGGGCAGGCGGCAGCAGCCCGAACAGATCCTGGACGAACCGGTCCTTGACCGGTGTGGTCAGGTCCAGGGTGTGCAGCGGCAGCTCATCGGCCAGCACTTGCTGGATGGCTTCGATCACCACCGGGTGGTTGTGCCCCAGGGCCAGGGTTCCGGCTCCGGCCAGGCAATCGATGAAGGTGCGGCCTTCGACATCTTCGACGTAGATGCCCTTGGCGCGCTTGAGTGCCAGGGGAATGCGTCGCGGATAGCTGCGGGCGTTGGATTCCTGCCGGCTCTGACGGGCGAGCAATGGCGATTCGTTGAATTGATAAAGCGTCTCGGCGGACGTCGCCGGCTGCTCTTCGATAAGGTTGGTAGCGACTGACATCTCTCGACCCCTCAATAAGGTTTTCCTGTTTTGGAAACGCATCAGCGCTTGAGGGATTTAGGCGGTAACACGGAATCCTTTGCAGGAGCGAGCTCGCTCGCGATGGACTCAAGAACAGCGCGTGCATTCAGAAAGCACACGTTATCGTTATCGACCATCGCGAGCAGAGCTCGCTCCTACAGGGGGGTCAGACCGGTTGCAGCGGCATCGTCAGCTCAACCCGCAAGCCGTCCGGCCGACTATCGAAATGCAGCGTGCAACCGCAACGCTGAACGATGGCCTGCACAATCGCCAGCCCCAGACCACAACCGGTGCTCTTTCCGTTGCGCCAGAAGCGCTGGGTCAGGTGTTGCAGATCTTCTTCGGCAATCCCTGGCCCATGGTCGCGCACCACAAACTGCACACGATTGCCGGTGGTTTCCAGGCTCAACTCCACCGCTTTGTCGGCGGGGGTATGGCGCAGTGCGTTGTCGAGCAAGTTGCGCAGCGCGGCAATCGACAGCACGGCAGGCATTTGTACCGGCGCTGCGGAAACCTTGCCTGGCGCCTGAAACCTGATGCGCTGGCGATCGCCGCTTGCCGCGTCCTGGATCGCCAGTTTCGCCACTTGTTCGGCGTTGCACTGCACACCGTCGTCGAATGACAGGCTGCCCTCGACGCGCGCCAACAACAGTAATTGTTCGAGGGTCCGGTGCATGCGGTCGGCGCCCTCTTCGGCCCGGGCCAGGGACTGGTCCCGGGCGCTGCCTTGCGTCATCCGCGCCACTTGCAGGTGGGTCTTGATCGCGGTCAACGGGCTGCGCAGTTCGTGGGCCGCGTCTCCGGTCAGGCGACGTTCGCGCTCGATGGTCTTTCCGATGCGCTGGAGCAACTGGTTCTGGGTTTCCAGCAAGGGTTGCAGCTCGCTGGGCAGTGGCTGGATCTGCAAGGGTTCGAGGGAGTCGGCGCTACGGCGCATCAAGGCATCGCGCATGCGGTTGAGCGGCGCCAGCCCCTGGCCGATGCCCAGCCAGAGCAAACACAGGCAACCGAGCAGCGCCACGCCCACCGGCACCGAAGCGGCCAGCAGGATCGACATGTTCAACGCCTCACGCTCGATCTGCCGGTCAGCGGTGGTGATGCGCAGATCGCCCCGGGCCAATGTGAAACTGCGCCACGGCGCGCCGTCGATCATCTGATCGTGAAACCCGAGTTTCTCGGCCTCCAGGGTCTGCTGCGGATCGGAGTGACTGCGGGCAAGGATTTCGCCGCGCAACGAGCTGACCTGGCACGCCATGCCACCCGGAATGTTCAGCTGTTCGGCACTGAAGTGGGTGCCCTCGCCCTTGCTCGGCACGGGCGGCAGTTGCTCCATCAGGCCGGCGACCATGCGTGCCGAGGCCACCAGGCGCTGGTCGAGGGAAAACATCATTTGATTGCGCAGATCGCTGAGCATCCAGGCCGCGGCCAGGGCCCAGATCAAGGCAAATGCGGCGCCGAGCGTCAGACTCAGGCGCAAACGCAAACTCATCACTTCGATTTTTCTCCGCCATCAGCCGGCCCCAGGCGATAGCCCAGGCCGCGCACGGTCTCGACAATGCCGTTGCCGAGCTTGCGCCGCAGGTGATGGATATGGACGTTAAGGGCGTTGCTTTCCAGTTCGTCGTTGAAACCGTAGACGCTGTCCTTGAGTTGCTCGGTGGACAACACACGGCCACGGTTATGCAGCAAGGCTTGCAGCAATGACTGCTCACGGCGCGACAGGTCCACCGGTTGCCCCGCGAGCGTGGTTTCGCGACTGCTCGGGTCGTAGGTCAGGGCACCATGCTCGATCAGGTTGACGCTGCGCCCCGCCACTCGCCGCAACAGCGTGTGCAAGCGTGCAGCGAGTTCGCGCAAGTCGAACGGTTTGAGCAGATAGTCGTCGGCACCGGCTTGCAGGCCATCGACGCGATCAGTGACCGAGTCCCGGGCGGTGAGGATCAAAACCGGCAACTCCAGGCCTTGATGGCGCAACTGCTGCAGCAGCTTGAGGCCATCTTCGTCCGGCAACCCAAGGTCGAGCACCATCACGTCGAACTCCGCCACCTTGAGCATCGCCCGGGCGGCGGACGCCGTGGCGACGTGTTCCACGGTCAGGCCCTGGGCGGTCAGGCCGGCGACGATACCGCTGGCGATCAGCTCATCGTCTTCGCAAACCAGTACGTGCATGGGCGCTCCAAAAGTAAAAACCAGAGTCAAACACCTGTGGATTAAGGCGCAATTATGACAAGGGGACTGACTGACGAACAGCACGGAAAAGCTCCAGCCCATCCGTCGCGCCCGACACGCGCGTTTACAGGAACACGCAAGATTAATCACCTCAACTAGCCTGGAAACATAAAGCCGATAAAAACACCTTAAACTCATTCAAGTAAAAACGATAATCTCGCACCAACTTCGAAAACCGAAAACAGCACATCTCGAAGTACTTCAGCACTTAAACAATCTGAAAGGAATCAGATCATGCCAGAACTTAAAAATTTTGTAGCTGTCGACCACCGTAACGGACCCGATCGCATTTACTTTTTTTTCAAGGACACAAACACCTACTCTCGTTTCAACTTGGGGGACAACAAGGCCGCGGATAACCACCCCCCCTCTGTAGTCTCTCACTGGGACGACTTCGACCAACATGTGAAAGACCTGCGTTTCGGATTTAATACTTCGGGCCGCAATTGGAACCTCGAATTCGAAAGTGATATAACTTGGTTTTTCTATTACAATGGCAATACACCGATGGTATGCAAGTACGATCAACAAAACGACAAAGTAATATTCAAAAAAAACATTTCAGAAACTGACTGGTCGCCACTACAACCTTACTTTGACAGAATTATTGGTGTCATGTGGGATGAAAAAGCGGAAATCAAGCACACTTTCCACATATTGCTGAATGACGGAAACTATCTCACCTACAGTCCGTGGTTGAAAAAAGCACCGAAATTAAAACCCCTCAAAGACTCTATATGGGGCAAATTGGAGCAATATAGAGGTCGCATGATAACGGCAGCACTTAACGACTACCCACTACTCGACACATTTTTTTATATTTTCCTGACCAATAATGAATATCTGAGATTTGACGTGAATAAACGGAGTATATCGGATCCGATCGCGATCGATGAAGAGTCGTGGCCAGGACTAATTGCAAACTAAGCATCAGCACCCACATGATTCGGGCACCCTTCATCGATCAACTGCCCGAAAAGCTGGAATCAAACGACGCATTTTTAATGCCACAACGGACGGGGTTAATCATCGGTTAATCGCCACCCGCCACTGTGCACCTCATTAGCACAGGACAAAGGCTTATCCATGCGTCGTCTGTTTTTACTTTTTACTCTCTTGATCGTGGGCCTGGCCCAGGCGGGAACCAATCCGTTCGACACCAAACCTGAATTCCTCCCGGTTGATAAAGCCTTCGCGCTTACCTCTGAACGCCTGGAATCCGGTGAAACCCAGCTCTATTGGCAGATCACCGACGGCTATTACCTGTATCAGAAACGCTTGAAGTTCGATGGATTACCTGTCGGGCAACATCCCCCGCTACCGGAAGGCGAAGCCCACAGCGACGAGTTTTTCGGTGAACAGCAAGTCTACCGTCAGGGCCTGGAACTGAAAATTCCGGCGGGTGCCAGCGGTCAGGTCAAGGTCAGTTACCAGGGCTGCGCCGATGCCGGCTTGTGTTATCCGCCACAAACCAGAGTCGTGGACCTGGGCAATACCAATGCACTGAATGCGGCCACTGAAGCGCCGGACCAGGCGCTGGCCAGCAGCCTGCAACAACGGGCGCTGGGCTGGAGCCTTGTGCTGTTCTTCGGCCTGGGTCTGTTGCTGGCCTTCACGCCTTGTTCATTGCCGATGCTGCCGATTCTGGCCGGGTTGATCGTCGGCAGTGGCGCCACGCCCAGACGCGGATTCGCCCTGGCCAGCAGTTATGTGGTCAGCATGGCGCTGGTGTATGCGGCGATGGGTGTCCTGGCCGCCACCCTCGGGGCGAACCTGCAAGCCTGGTTGCAGAACCCCTGGCTGCTGGGCAGTTTCGCGGCGATTTTCGTGCTGCTGGCGCTGCCGATGTTCGGTTTCTTCGAACTGCAACTGCCGGTGGCCGTGCGTGATCGCCTGGAAAACGTCTCGCGCAATCAACGCGGCGGCAGTCTGATCGGCGCCGGGGTGCTGGGGGCGCTGTCCGGTCTGCTGGTTGGCCCCTGCATGACCGCACCACTGGCCGGCGCCCTGCTCTACATCGCGCAAAGCGGCAACGCGCTGCATGGCGGATTGATTCTGTTTGCCATGGGCATCGGCATCGGTGTGCCTCTGCTGGTGTTGGTGACTGTCGGCAATCGTTTCATGCCCAAGCCTGGCGCCTGGATGAATCTGGTCAAAGGCATTTTCGGCTTCCTGTTCCTCGCCACCGCATTGTTGATGCTGCGGCCGGTGCTCGACGAATCCCTGTGGGTCGGCTTGTGCGGTGCGCTGCTGTTGATCGCGGCCTACAGCGCCTGGAAACAGTCGGAAGGTTTTGGCCGTATCGCGCACCTGTTTGGCGCCAGTTCGTTACTGCTCGGTTTATGGGGTGGCCTGTTGGTGATCGGTGCAGCCGGTGGCGGCGATGATCCGTTCAAGCCATTGCAGGTCTACCGCGCCTCGAACCAGGCTGTGGCCGCCGCGCCGGTTGGCCACGATGCCTTCATCACCATCAAGGATCCGCAGGCACTGCAACGGGAACTCGACGCCGCACAGGCTCAGGGCCAGTGGGTGCTGCTGGACTACTACGCCGACTGGTGCGTGTCGTGCAAGGTCATGGAAAAACAGGTCTTCGGCAAAACCCGTGTCCTCGAAGCCTTGAGCGATGTGCGCTTGCTGCGACTGGACGTCACCGCCGACAATGCCGCCAGCCGTGAACTGCTCGGCCGTTACCAAGTGCCAGGGCCACCGAGCCTGCTGTGGATTGGCGTAGACGGTGAAGAGCGGCGCAGCCAGCGCATCACCGGCGAGGTCGATGCCGATACATTCCTGCAACGCTGGACCACCACCCGAGACGCCCGTTAATGCTGACTTTCACCCTCGGCACCTTTGCCATCGCGCTCAATCACCTGCTGTTGATCAGTGCGCTGGCGCTGGCCACTTTTGTCGGCTGGCGGGTCGCCAAGCGTGGTGGTGAAAACCCTGAGTCGGTGCTGTTCAGCCTGTTTCTGATGGGCATGCTGGCAGCCCGAATCAGTTTCGTGGCGGCCTATTGGGTGCACTATCGCAACGATCCGTGGCAGGTCATCGACCTGCGCGATGGCGGTTTCCTCGCCTGGCCGGGGGTAGTGGTCGTTTTGCTCGCCACGCTGTATCGCGGCTGGCGTCGCCCAGGTCTGCGCCGTCCATTGGGCTTTGGCGTGGCCAGTGGCCTGGCGTTCTGGCTGTTGGCGACGTTCTCCCTGTCGATTTATGAACAAGGCACACGCCTGCCGGAAATCACCCTGCGCAACGCCGCCGGCGAAACCGTGCAACTGGCCGACTACAAGGGAGGCCCGTTGGTGATCAATCTCTGGGCCACCTGGTGCCCGCCGTGCCGCCGGGAAATGCCGGTGCTGGAAAACGCCCAGCAACAACGGCCGGACCTGACGTTCCTGTTCGTCAATCAGGCAGAAAGCATGCAAAGCGTCGCGATCTTTCTGGAAACCCAGGGCCTGAGCCTGTCCAACGTGCTATTCGACGGCAGTGGGCGTCTGAGCCAGGCCGTCGGTTCCATGGCATTGCCGACTACGCTGTTCTACAACCCCGAGGGTCGCCTGCTGGGCAGCCATCTGGGCGAGTTGTCGGAAGCCAGCCTGGCCCGCGCGCTGGAAAACTTCGACACCGTACCCGCCACCTCTTCAAGGAAACTGCCATGCCCCGCCTCCGCCACCTGCTGACCCTGAGCCTTGGTGCTGCCCTGTTGCACCTGCCATCGGTGCAGGCCGAAGAGTTGCCCGATGCCATCAAGAAAATCGAGGCCAAAGGCGCGAAAATCGTCGGCCAGTTCGACGCCCCCGACGGCTTGCGTGGTTATGCCGCGCAATACCAGAACCGCGGCATGGCGCTGTACCTGACCCCGGATGGCAAACACGTGTTGCTGGGCAACCTGTATGACGCCGAGGGCAATGACCTGAGCAGCGCACCTTTGCAGAAACTGGTGTATGCACCGATGGCCAAGGAAGTCTGGGCCAAGTTCGAAACCAGCAACTGGATCGGCGACGGCAAGAAGGATGCGCCGCGCGTGGTGTACCTGTTCAGTGACCCGAACTGCCCGTACTGCAACATGTTCTGGGAACAGGCCCGGCCGTGGGTCAAGGCCGGCAAAGTGCAGTTGCGCCACATCATGGTGGGCATCATCCGCGAAGACAGCCCCGGAAAATCCGCCGCGCTGCTCGCCGCCAAAGACCCGGAAAAAGCCCTGCAGGATCACGAAGCCGCTGGCAAGGAGAGTTCGCTCAAGGCCTTGAAGGAAGTGCCGCCGGCGATTCAGGCAAAGTTCGCGGCCAACATGCAATTGATGGAAGAGCTGGAGTTGCAGGCGACGCCGGCGATTTTCTACATGGATGACAAGGGCAATCTGCAACAGCAGCAAGGCGCTCCGTCGCCGGATAAGTTGGCGAAGATTCTCGGGCCGAAGTGAGTTCAGCGCCCCCATCGCGAGCAAGCTCGCTTCCACAGGGAAAGGTGATCACCTGTGGGAGCGAGCTTGCTCGCGATGGCGTCGGTAGATTCGACTAATTTCTGTCGGCCAAAAATGCCAACAAGGTTTCAGTCACAAACCCAGGGTTCTCCAGATTGGAAATATGCCCCGCCTCCGGCACCAGCACCCACGGGCAGCCAATCAGCTCAGCCATTTCACGGGCTTCACTCGGTGGCCGAGGCTTGTCCTGATCGCCGCACATCACCAGCGTGGTCGCTGCGTCCAGTTCGCCCAGACGCGATAACTGGTCATCGCGCCCAAATGTAATCCGCCCCATCGGCGCGATGCTTTCACGCAGGCGATCCGCGGGTAGAGCCGCGAGGGAAGCACGAAAATCCCGGTAGAGCGCCGACTGCGGATCAATGCCCGGCCGGAAGAAAATCGGCACCACGATATCCAGCAGCGCTGGCGTGATGACACCCGCCTCTTCGATCTGCTTCAACAGTGAAAAGTAGTACTGGCGAGTCGGCTCCGGTTCGGCGCCGGCGTAGGTGTCCATCAGCACCAGTCCGTTGATCCGCTGCGCTGCCGATAAGGCCAGGCGCGCGCCCCACATGCCGCCGACCGACAGGCCGACCAGCGTGACCCGCTCGATGTCCAGATGATCGAGCAGGACCAGGGCCTGACGCGCCAGGTCATCCAGCGACGTCGTACCGACAGGCAACGGCCCGGATTGGCCGTGCCCCCACAGGTCCAGGGCTATCACACGATACTGTTGCGAGAGCGCGGCAATCTGCGGCGCCCACATGGTCTGGTCCCACAGGTAACTACCGGCCAGCAGCACCGCCGGGCCGGTACCTTGATCGATGTAGTGGAGGGCTTGTCCGTCTATCGTTACGAAGGGCATCGACTGTCTCCGCGAGCAAAAAGGGAGCCCGAAGACTGAGCGGCTGACGGATCGCAGTCAATCGCGAGAGTGTATGCGTTTGTACAACCGCCTCGCCGCACCGCCGCTCCCACAGGGATTCATGCTGATCACAAATGATGTGTTCACCACCACCCACTGGGGGAGCGAGCTTGCTTGCGATGGGGCCAGTACTGACGCCAGGGAATCAAAGCCCCTCCAGCTCCGCCATCAGGTCATTCAAGCGATCCACTTTCTCCTCGGTGAGCTCCCTGGCCGCCAACCCGTCGATGTACCGGGCCAGTTCTTCCACCGTGCTGCATTCGAACATCGCCCGCAGCGGCACATCCCGTTGCAGGGATTTCTGCACCCGCGAGGCGATTTGCGTGGCCAGCAGCGAATGCCCGCCCAACTCGAAGAAGTTGTCGCGAACGCCCACCTTCTCGACCTTCAATACCTCGGCCCAAATGTCTGCCAGGTTCTGCTCCAGCTCATTGCGCGGCGCCTGGTAATCCTGGCTTTGCAATTGACCGATCTCCAGCGTCGGCAGGGCCTTGCGGTCCAGTTTACCGTTGGCGTTGAGCGGCAGCTTGTCCAGCCATAACCAGTGCAGCGGCACCATGTATTCCGGCAGTTCGGCGCGCAGGCGTTGCTTGATGCACTCCAGGCGTTCAGCCGGATCGAGCGCAACATCCGCCGCGACCAGATAGCCCACCAGGTGCTTGCCGTTCGCCCCGTCCTGCACACCCACCGCCGCATCGCGGACTTGCGGTAGTTCGTGCAGGCGAGCTTCGATTTCACCGAGCTCGATGCGGTAACCGCGGATCTTCACCTGATGGTCGACCCGGCCGACATATTCCAGAACGCCGTCACTGCGACGGCGGGCCAGGTCGCCGGTGCGATACAGGCGCTCACCCGGTGCGCCAAACGGGTTCGGCACAAACACCGGTGCCGTGCGCAGCGGATCGCTGACATAGCCGCGACCGACCCCGGTCCCCGCCACGCACAGTTCACCCACCGCGCCCAGCGGCACCAGTTCCAGCGCTCCGTCGAGCAGGTACAATTTGTTGTTGTCAGTCGGCGTACCGATCGGCAGGTAGCTGCCGCGAGTCGACGCCATATCGACGCGGAAGAACGCCACGTCATCCGAGCACTCCGCCGGGCCATAGGCATTCACCAGGCCGATCTGCGGATAGCGCAGCAACCATTGATGCGCCAGTTCCGGCGGCATCGCCTCCCCCGTCGGCAACATCCAGCGCAGGCCATCGAGGCTCATGCGTTCCTGGGCGAGCATGCCCTGGATCAGCGAAGGCACGCTTTCCAGCACGGTGATGCCCTGGCTTTGCACATGGGCCAGCAAACCCTGGGGATCGTGGGCAATGGTGTTCGGCACGATGTCCACCCGGGCGCCGAACAACGGCGCGGCGAGGAACTGCCACACGGAAATGTCGAAGCTTTGCGACGCGGTTTGCGCGATCACGTCGGCGTCGCTCAGGTTCAGGTACGGCACCTTGCTCAACTGGTTGTTGAGCATGCCGCGCTGTTCGACCATCACGCCTTTGGGCAAACCGGTGGAGCCAGAGGTGTAGATCACATAGGCGAGGTTGTCCGGACCACTGTAGACACCAGGATTGTCCGCCGACAGCGCAAGGGCCTGGACTTCTTCCCAGACCAGCAGCCGTGGCCGGCTGGAGCAGCCGAACTCCTCGAGCAAGGCTTGCGCCTGCTCACGACAGGCTTGCGTGCACACCAGCAATGGCGTGCGGCTCAGATCGATGATCCGGCTCAGACGCTGACCCGGCAAACCCGGATCCAGCGGCAGGTAACCCGCCCCTGCCTTGAAGCTGCCGATGATCATGCCCAGCAAATCGAGGCTGCGTTCGGCCAGCAAGGCCACCGGTTGATCGCGCCCGACACCGGCGGCGATCAATGCATGACCGAGGCGGTTGCTGCGCTGGTTCAGCTCCAGATAACTGTATTGCCGGTCCAGACAACTGGCGGCAATTCGCAGTGGATGCCGGGCGACCTGCGTTTCGAACAATGAAACGTAGCTCTGCTCCAGCGGGTAATCGTGTTCGCTCTGGTTGCAGCCATGGATGAGGAAGTCCTGCTCCTCAGTCCCCAGCAACGGCAGGTCGGCCATGTCGCCATGGAAACCTTCCACCAATGCCAGCAGCAGACGCTTGAACTCAGCGAGCATGCGCTCGACCGTGGCCTCATCGAAGTAGCGTTGGTCGTAGGACAGGTGCAAACCCAGGTCATCGCCCGGATAGCACACGGCCGTGAGCGGGAAGTTGGTATGGGTTCGGCCCGAGTCCGAGGTCGCGTTGAGGCTCTGCGCACGGTCGAGCACCGAGACTTCCACCGGGGCGTTTTCGAACACGAACAGGCTGTCGAACAGCGGCTGGCCTTTGGGCAATTCGCTCTGTTCCTGAATGTTCACCAGCGGCAGGTATTCGTATTCACGCAGTTGCATGTTGTGGTCGAGCAGACCGGTGAGCCACTGGCGCACGCTGCATCGCTGGCCGTCCTCAGGCATTTTCACCCGCAGCGCGATGCTGTTGATGAACAGGCCGACGGTGCGCTGCATCTGCGGCATGTCCACCGGACGCCCGGCCACGGTGACGCCGAACAGCACGTCGCGATCACCGCTCAAGCGCCGCAGCACCAGCGCCCACGCCGCCTGGGCAAAGGTGTTGATGGTCAACTGATGGGCCTGGGCCAGTTCGCGCAATTGCGCACCGTCACGGGCATCGAGCCTTGCATAGCGGTCGCCGACGATCATGCCGCCGCTGTCGCCGGCATGTTCGCGCAGCAATGGCCGGTCGCTCGGGATCGGCGTGGTCCGTTCGAAACCCTGCAGGTTGGTTTTCCACCACTGCCGTGCTTCGGCCAGGCTCTGATGCTGCAGCCAACCGATGTAGTCGCGATAACGTGGTGGCACCTCCAGCTGCGCTTCCCGACCTTCGCCGAGGGCGCTGTAGATCTCGAAGAAATCATTCATCAGCAGCGAACGGCACCAGGCATCGATGAGGATGTGGTGGTTGCTCATCATGAACCAGTAGCGCGCCGCGCCCACACGGATCAAACGCAAGTGGAACGGCGCCTGGTTGAGCAGATCGAACCCCGCCTCGCGTTCGGTTTTGAGCAAGGTTTGCAGCTTCGGCTCTTGCTCGGCTTCGGCGAGATTGCTCCAGTCGAGGTATTCGATCGGCGTGCTGCCCGGTTTGTGGATCACTTGCAGCATGTCTTCGCCGACGTTCCAGCAGAACGACGCGCGCAATGCTTCGTGGCGGGCGATCACTGCTTGCCAGGCCTGGGCGAAACGCTGCGGGTCCAGTTCGCTGTTGATGCGGTAGCGGTCCTGCATGTAGTACAGGCCGGTGCCCGGCTCCAGCAAGGTGTGCAACAGCATGCCTTCCTGCATCGGGGTCAACGGGTAGACGTCTTCGATGACGGCGGCCGGGACCGGCAGCGCATCCAGTTGAGCCTGGCTGAGATTCGCCAGCGGGAAGTCCGACGGCGTCAGGCCACCCGCGTCGTCGCGCAGGCAATGCTCAATCAGGCTGTTCAACTCACCGAGGTAGGCATCGGCCAACTCGTCGATGGTTTGCCCATCGAAGCGTTCGGCGCTGAAAGTCCAGCGCAGTACCAGTTCACCGCCATACACCTGACCGTCGACGCTCAGCTCGTTGGGCAACGGGGCATTGGCATCGTGGGCCGCACCAATGGCTTCATCCAGTGGATGGAACAGCGCGTCCGCCCCGAAGCTCTGGTCGAACTGGCCGAGGTAGTTGAAGGTAATCGGCGCCACCGGCAACTGCGCCATGCTGTGGCGGCTCAGGTCATCGGCGAGGTAACGCAGCACGCCATAGCCCAGGCCCTTGTGCGGCACGGCACGCAATTGCTCCTTGATCGCCTTGATCGACACGCCCTGCCCGGCGGCTTCTTCGATGTTCAGCGGCGTCAGGCGCAGTGGGTAGGCGCTGGTGAACCAGCCAACGGTGCGGGTCAGGTCGATCTCGTCGAACAGCGCTTCGCGGCCGTGGCCTTCCAGTTGAATCAGCGCCGATGGCTGACCGCTCCAGCGGCACAGCACGCGGGCCAATGCGGTCAGCAGCAAGTCGTTGACCTGGGTGCGATAGGCACTCGGTGCCTGTTGCAGCAACTGCCGGGTACGCTCGCTGTCGAGGCGCACGCTGACGGTTTGTGCATGTCGGTTCTGCCGCCCGCCAGCGGGGTGATCACAGGGCAAATCGGCAGTGGGCCCGGCCAGGTGCGCCTGCCACCAGCCCAGTTCTTCGCGCAGGGACTCACTGCCGGCGTAGGCTTGCAGCCGTGCGGCCCAGTCCTTGAAGGCGCTGGTTTTCGCCGGCAGTTTCACCGACTGCTGCGCGTCCAGTTGGCGGTACACGGTTTGCAGGTCGTCCAGCAATACGCGCCATGAAACACCATCGACGAGCAAGTGGTGAATCGCGATGAACAGCCGTTGCTGGCCCTCGGGACCATCGACCAGCAACACGCGTATTAGCGGTCCCTCTTCGAGGTCGAGGCTGCGCTGGGCATCGGCGAACAAGGCCACGCATTTGTCCATCGACGAAACGCGCACCTGCCACAGCACCGGCGCCTCGGAAATCGGCTGATGCTGTGCTTGCCACTGACCGGCGACCTTGCTGAAGCGCAGACGCAAGGCGTCGTGCTGTTCGATTACCGCCAGCAGCGCTTGCTCCAGTCGATGGGGCTCCAGAGGTGCGGTCGGTTGCAGCAACAACGCCTGGTTCCAGTGCTGGCGCTGCGGGATATCGGTGTCGAAGAACCAGTGCTGGATCGGCGTCAGACGCGACTCACCCATGATCAAGCCCTGCTCGGCGCTGACCTGCTCGCTGCGGCTGGCCACGGCGGCGAGGGTCTGCACGGTCTGGTGCTGGAACAGGTCGCGAGGGCTGAAGTGAATGCCCTGCTGCCGTGCCCGGCTGACCACCTGGATCGACAGGATCGAGTCACCGCCCAACTCGAAGAAGTTGTCGTTGAGGCCGACCTGTCCGACGTTCAGCACTTCGCACCAGATCTGCGCGAGGCTGACTTCAAGCTCGTTGCTCGGCGCTACGTAGTGATGGCGATTCAGCTCCGGGTCCGGCGCCGGCAGAGCGCGGCGGTCGAGTTTGCCGTTGGCGGTCAGCGGCATGCGGCCCAGCAGGATCAGGTGCGTGGGCACCATGTAGTCTGGCAGTTGCGATTTCAGATGCGCCTTGAGGGCCTCGCGCAAGACCGATTGCTGTGCTTCGTTCTGTTCGGCGACGTCAGTCACCAGATAGCCGACCAGTTGCTTGCCACTCGGTGCATCGAGCGCCAGCACAACGGCTTCACGAATCGATTCGTGCTCCAGCAGACGGGTTTCGATCTCGCCCAGTTCGATGCGAAAACCACGAATTTTCACTTGATGGTCGATGCGTCCGAGGTATTCCACCAGGCCGTCGGCGCGCTGGCGCACCAGGTCGCCGGTGCGGTAGATACGTCCGCCGTTGGCGGCAAACGGATCGGCCACAAAGCGCTCCGCGGTCATGCCCGGACGCTGGTGATAACCCTGGGCCAGACCCGCGCCACCGACGTACAACTCGCCCGTCGCGCCTTGCGGCACCAACGCCAGGTCGGCGTCGAGAATGTAGGCCACGCGGTCGCCGATGATGCTGCCGATCGGCACACTGCCGGCGCCCTCTTCCAGCACTTCGGGGGCGAGACTGGCCAGCGGCATGACCACGGTTTCGGTCGGGCCGTAGGCGTTGAAGAACAGGCTCGGCTTGAAGGCTGCGCGAATGCGCGCCAGGTGTTCACCGGTCAGCGCTTCGCCGCCGGTAATGATCATGCGCACCGCCAGGGTTTCATTTTGCGTTGCCAGCCATTGCGCCAACTGGCTGCCATAGCTCGGCGTGAATCCGAGGACGTTGATCTGATGACGACGGATCAGGTCACAGATTTCTTCCGCGCCCCACTGCCCTTGAGCCCGCAGCACCACTTGCGCACCGCTGAGCAGCGGCACCAGCAAACGCTCGGTGGCGGCGTCGAAGTTGATCGAATAGAAGTGCAGTTCGCAATCGTCAGGGCGCATGGTGAAACGCTCGATCACCGCGCGGCAGTGCATGGCGATTTCGCCGTGGGATACCACCACGCCTTTCGGTTTGCCGGTCGAACCCGAGGTGTAAATCAGGTAGGCCTGATGCTGCGGCAGGCTGATCAACGGCAATTCGGTGGCCGGGTAATTGGCCAGTGCAGCGGCGTCTTCTTCAAGACACCAGCGGCCAACGGTCGCCGGCAACTCGCCCAGGGCCTTGAACATCGCCGCGTCGCTAAGCAGCAAACCGATGCCGCTGTCATTAATCATGTAATGCAAGCGGTCCAGCGGGTATTCCGGATCCAGCGGCACATAGGCGCCGCCAGCCTTGAGGATCGCCAGCAGGCCGACGACCATCTCCAGCGAGCGCTCCAGTGCCAGCCCCACACGAACCTGTGGTCCGACGCCACGCTCGCGCAGCATCCAGGCCAGGCGATTGGCGCGGCCGTCGAGTTCGGCATAGCTCAGGGTTTGCCCGGCGAAGGTCAGGGCCGGAGCGTCCTGGCGCATCAAGGCTTGCTCGGCGAACAGGTGATGGATGCACTGGTCCAGCCGATGCTCGCCCGGCTCGACGCCGAGACTGTCGAGCAGATGTTGTTGTTCGCCACACGCCAGCAGCGGCAGTTCGCTCAAGCGCTGCTGCGGATCGGCAATCAGCGCCTCCAGCAGGTTGCGCCAATGCTCGGCCATGCGCGCAATGCGCGGCTCGTCGAACAGATCGGTGCTGTAGGTCAGGCAGCAACCCAGGCGATGGTCCAGGTCGGTGACTTCCAGGTTGAGGTCGAACTTGGTCGCGCGGGCATCGTTGGCCAGGTACTCGACCGTCATGCCGGCCAGGGTTCGGCTTTGCTGGAACTCCCAGCGCTGCACGTTGCACATCACCTGGAACAATGGGTTGTAGGCCGCGCTGCGGGGTGGTTGCAAGGCTTCTACCAGATGATCGAACGGCAGGTCCTGATGGGACTGGCCTTCGATCACCGTGTGGCGCACCTGCTCGAACAATTCGCCCACGGACATCTGCCCGTCGAGCTGGCAGCGCAGCACCTGTGTGTTGAGGAACGCGCCGATCAGCCCTTCGCTTTCCGGGCGAATGCGGTTGGCCACCGGCGCGCCGATGCGCAGATCGGTCTGGCCGCTGTAGCGGTACAGCAGCGTAGCCAGGGCGGCGGTCATGGTCATGAACAGGGTCAGGCCGTGTCGCGCATTGAACGCGCGGACCCGTGCCGCGAGGTCGTCGCTCAGGTCAAAGCGATACAACTCACCCTGATGGCTTTGCACCGGCGGACGCGGACGGTCGGCCGGCAACTCCAGCAGCGGGTGTTCGCGGCCCAGTTGCGTGGTCCAGTAATCGAGCTGGCGCTGACGCTCGCCGGACTCCAGCCACTGACGCTGCCACACGCTGTAATCCAGGTACTGCACCGGCAACGGCGCCAGCGGTGATTCACGGTCATCGACGAACGCTTCGTACAGCGCGCTGAGCTCCCGGGCAAAAATGTCCATCGCCCAGCCTTCGGTGACGATGTGGTGCAGGGTCAGAACGAAGTAGTGTTCCTGTTCGGCGGTCTTGACCAGGCAGGCGCGCAGCAAGGGTCCGGTCTCCAGATCGAACGGCTGGTGCGCTTCGTCGTCGGCCAGTTGCTGGACCTGCCACTCGCGGACCTCGGCATCCAGCGCGGTGAAATCCTTCCACGCCATGCGCACGCCGGTCTGCGCGTGTACTTGCTGGCGGGCGACGCCGTCGATGCTCGGGAACGTGGTGCGCAGGGTTTCGTGACGCAGGATCAGGGCTTGCAGCGCGGCCTCGAAGCGCGCCACGTCGAGCACGCCACGCAGCCGCGCCATGCCGCCGACGTTGTAGGCCGGGCTGTCGGGCTCCATCTGCCAGAGGAACCACATGCGCTGCTGGGAATAGGACAGCGGCACCGCCTGCCCGCGGTCGATTTTTTCAATCGGCGGCTGTTTGTTGGTGCTGCCACTGGCCTGGATCAGGCGAACCTGTTCGGCAAACGCACCGAGTTCGCTGTGCTCGAACAGCACCCGCAGCGGCAACTCGACGTCGCAGGCCTGGCGGGTGCGGGAGATGATTTGTGTGGCCAGCAGCGAGTGACCGCCGAGGGCAAAAAAATCATCGCGCAAACCGACTTGCGTCAAACCCAGCACTTCGCGCCAGATGCCGGCGATGCGTTGTTCCAGTTCTGTCACAGGCTCGACGTGCTCGCGAACCTGCCACTGCGGTTCCGGCAACGCGCGGCGGTCGAGCTTGCCGCTCGGGCCGAGGGGCATTTGGTCCAGGCGCATCAGTTGCGCCGGCACCATGTATTCCGGCAGTTCGGCGGCCAATGCGCTTTTCAGGCGCGCGGTTTGCTCGACCTCGTCCCCGGCATTGTCCGCAGCGGTGTAGTAACCGATCAACTGCGCCCCGGCCATGGTGTCGCGCACCAGCACCACGGCTTGCGCAACGCCGTCCTGGGCCAGCAGCCGTGCCTGGATTTCCTCCGGCTCGACCCGGAACCCGCGCAACTTGACCTGTTGATCGAGACGGCCGAGGTATTCGATCACGCCATCCGCCGTCCAGCGCGCCCGGTCGCCGGTGCGATACAGGCGTGCGCCCGGCTCGCCCAACGGATCGACCACGAATCGTTCGGCGGTCAACGCCGGGCGACCGAGGTAACCACGGGCCAAGCCAACGCCGCTGATGCACAACTCACCCGGCACACCGACCGGAACGGGATGCAGGTCGCTGTCGAGCACGCGGCAGATCACATTGCCCAGCGGTCGGCCAATCGGCGAGCGTTCGCCATCGGCGCTGGAGCATTGCCAGTGGGTGACGTTGATCGCGGTTTCGGTCGGTCCGTAGCGATTGTGCAGTTGCACCGCCGGCAGTTGCACCAGCACCCGGTTGCGCAGCTCCGCGGGCAAGGCCTCGCCCCCGGAGAACAGCCGGCGCAGGCTGGTGCATTCAGCACTGAGCGGTTCGTCGATGAACAGCGAAAGCAGCGGCGGCACGAAGTGCAACGTGGTCACGCCGTACGCTTGCACCAGCTGCGCGATGCGATGTGGATCGCGGTGTTCGCCGGGACCGGCGATCAACAGACGTGCGCCTGTGATCAGCGGCCAGAAGCACTCCCACACCGACACGTCGAAACTGATCGGCGCCTTTTGCATCAGCACGTCGGTTTCGTTCAGGCGATAAGTGTCCTGCATCCATTGCAGGCGCTCGGCCAGCGCCGCATGGGTGTTACCGACGCCTTTGGGCTGGCCGGTGGAACCGGAGGTATAAATCACATAGGCAAGATTGTCGCCGTGCAGATGCAGCCCCGGCGCATGGCTTGGCCAACTGTCCAGGTGCAGGGTGTCCATGGCGATCACACTGACACCCTCGCTGGCCGGCAAGCGCTCGAGCAGTCGGGTATGCGTCAGCAGCAATTGAACACCGCTGTCGCTGAGCATGTAGGCCAGGCGTTCGGCGGGGTAATCCGGGTCCAGCGGCACGTAGGCGCCACCGGCCTTGATGATCGCCAGCAGGCCGATCAGCAGTTGCGGCGAACGCTCGCAGGCGATGGCCACGCAGACGTCCGGGCCGACGCCTTTGTCGCGCAGGTAATGGGCCAGACGGTTGGCCTGGGTGTGGAGTTCGGCGAAGTCCATCTGGCCGCCCTCCCAGATCAACGCCGGGCGCCCAGGTGTCAGCCGGGCTTGTTGGTTGAGCGATTCGGGCAGCCATTGACTGGCCGCTGCGCAGGGTGCGCTGGCCCAGTCCGATTGCTGATGCTGCTCGGCGGCCGTCAACAGCGGCAGGTCACCGATGGCGATGTCCGTTTGCTCGCAGACAGCCCGCAGCAGGTTGCTGAAATGGTCGGCCAGGCGCTCGATGGTCGCGGCGTCGAACAGTTCGTTGGCGTAGTCGAAGGACAAGGTCAGGCGACCGTTGCGGTCTTCTTCGCTGTGCAGCTGCACATCGAACTTGGCTTCGCGGCTATGCCAAGGCAACTCTTCGGCCAACAGCCCCGGCAGGCGCTTCAAGGCGCCAAGGTCGCGTTGCTGATGGTTGAACATGACCTGGAACAGGCCCTGTTCACGGGCCTGCGGGAAGGCTTCGAGCAGTTGCTCGAACGGCAGGTCCTGATGCGCTTGCGCACCCAACGCCGCCTGACGGGTCTGCGCCAGCAGCTCAACGAATGGCAGACTTGAGTCCACTTCGGCACGCAGCACCTGGGTATTGATGAAGAAGCCGATCAGACCCTGGGTTTCCAGGCGTGGACGGTTGGCATTGGGCACGCCGATGCGGATATCTCGTTGGCCGCTGTAGCGGTGCAACAAGGTCTGGAACGCAGCCAGCAACAACATGAAGACGGTCGATTCATGGGCCTGGGCGGTCTGACGAATCGCATCGCTCAGGGGAGCGCCCAGACGCACGGTGTGGCGAGCGGCGCTGTGCAGTTGTTGTGCTGAGCGTGGATGGTCGGTGGCCAGGCTCAGGGTTGGATGTTCATCACCCAAGCGGTCTTTCCAATAAGCCAGTTGCCGCTCGCCTTCCCCTTGCGCCAACCATTGCCGTTGCCAACTGCCGTAGTCGGCGTACTGCGTCGGCAATGGCGCCAGCACCGCTTGCAAGCCCTGGGAGGCGGACGCATACAGGCGCGAGAACTCGTCGATCAACACATTCAGCGACCAGCCGTCAGCGATGATGTGGTGCAGGGTCACCAACAACTGATGGTCTTCGTCGTCGAGGCGCACCAGCGTCACCCACAGCAGCGGGCCTTTCTCCAGATCGAACCGGGTCCGTGCTTCGTCCTCGCGGATCTGCTGCGCCCGGGCCTCACGCTCGGCGGCCGGCAGGTCGCTGATGTCGATCAGTTGCAGGTTGAACTCACCCGCCGGATCGACCTGTTGCAGCGCCACGCCATCACGCTCGAAGAATCGTGTGCGCAGGGATTCGTGGCGCTCGATCAACTGCTGGAAACTGGCGCGCAAGACGTCCTCATCCAGCTCGCCACGCAAGCGCAAGCCGCCAGGAATGTTGTAGGCGCTGCTGTGTGGGTCGAGTTGCCAAGTGATCCACAGGCGGTTTTGTGCCAGGGATTGCGGCATCGGTTGCTGGCGCGACAGTGCCGTGATCGCGCCCTGGGCCAGACCACCGTCCTGTTGCAGACGGGTCACGACATCGGCGAATGCGCCGAGGGTCGGCGCTTCGAACAGCAGGCGCAGGCTCAACTCCAGACCCAACTCTTCCCGCAGACGCGCCACCACTTGCGTCGCTGCAATGGAGTTGCCGCCAAGCAGGAAGAAATGATCGTCGGCGCCCACCTGCGCCACTTGCAACTGCTCACACCAGATACGTGCGATCAAGCTTTGCAGCGTCGATCCCGACTCGCTATTGCCCGTGCTTTCGTTGCTGGCCGACGGGAACACCGCGTAGCTGTCGAGGCTGCCGTCCGCCAGGCGATTGCGACACGCCGAGCGCTGCAATTTACCGCTGGACGTTTTGGGCAGCGCGCCCGGATGGAGCAGCACCACCACGCTCGGTGCCTCCTGATACGCCTCGGCGACGGTCTGGCGTATGGCTTTGATCAAGGATTCAGGCGGCAGGATTTTCTGCACGCTGCGGCTGATTTCAGCGGCGATGCCGATGCCTTCCTGACCGTCAACCGTGACGGCGAAGGCGGCGACGCGTCCTTTGCGCACCACTTCCACTTCGCGCTCGACAGTCTGCTCGATGTCCTGCGGGTACAGGTTGTGCCCGCGCACGATCAGCATGTCCTTCAGGCGCCCGGTGATAAACAGTTCGCCGTTGCGCAGAAAACCCAGGTCACCGGTGCGCAGCCAGGTCTGCCCGGCGTGCTGGACGAAGGTCTTGGCGGACGCCTCGGGGTTGCGCCAGTAGCCTGAGGCGATGCTCGGCCCGCTGGCCCAGACTTCGCCGACGACGTTGTCGGCCTGTTCGCTGAGCGAGACAGGATCGAAGATCAACACCGCGTGCGCCGGCTGGCTGATACCGCAACTCATGATCGGGCTACCCTCGCCCGCTTCGACGCGGTTCTGCGCCAGGGCCTGATCGTCAACCCGCAGGTTGCCGATGCCCTGGCCCCGCGCTGTGCCGGCCACGAACAAGGTGGCTTCGGCCAGACCGTAGGAGGCCATGAAACTGTCCGCGGTGAAGCCGCAGGTCGCGAACTTCCCGGCGAAGCGCTCCAGGGTGTCGAGGCGAATCGGTTCGGAACCGGAATACGCCACGCGCCAGCCACTCAGGTCGAGCCGTTCCAGGGCCGACTCGCTGACCCGCTCACTGCACAAGCGATAGGCAAAATCCGGCCCGCCGCTGATGGTGCCGCCGTATTCGCTGATCGCCTCCAGCCAGCGCAATGGCCGACCGAGAAAATACGCCGGGGACATCAACACGCAAGGCACGCCGCTGAAAATCGGCTGCAGCAAGCCGCCGATCAGGCCCATATCGTGATACAGCGGCAGCCAGCTGACGATGACGTCGTCGGGGTTCAGGTCAATGCCGAAACCGTGGCGAATCAGCAATTCGTTGGCCACCAGATTGCCGTGGCTGACTTGCACGCCTTTGGGCAGCGCGGTGGAGCCAGAGGTGTATTGCAGGAAGGCGATGTGATCGTCCTGCAAGTCCACCGCGACCCAGCGCTCGGCCAGTGCACCGTCGAGGGTATCGACACACAACAGCGGCGGCGCGCCGTCGATCTGCTGCAACCCATCGCGCAGTCCGGCGCTGGTCAACAGCAAGCGCGGCTGGGCATCGCTGATGATCGACAACAGGCGCTCCTGGTGATGACGGCGTGTCGACTCCGGCGGGTAGGCCGGCACCGCGATCACCCCGGCGTACAGGCAACCGAAGAACGCCGCGACGTAATCCGGGCCACTGGGGAACAGCAACACCGCGCGGTCGCCAACATCCGTCCGGGCTTGCAACGCGCCGGCAATCGTCCGTGCCCGCAGATCCAGTTCGCGATAGCTGAGCACCACAGCCTGGTCCGGGGTCTCGGCGAGAAAGCGCAGGGCCACCCGATCCGGCGTCAGCGCCGCGCGGCGCTGAAGGGCTTGGACCATTGTGCTGGGGAGTTCGAACGCGTCGGTCATGAGGTTTCCTGCCTGAATTCGGCTTGGTAGGAGCGAGCCTGCTCGCGAAAATCCGAAGAACGCCGCGGGGTGTCAGGCGCCCATCGTTGACGACCATCGCGAGCGAGCTCGCTCCTACAGGGTGATGAGGGTTGCGCTGTGCAATTCACCAATGAGAACGGATGACGTCTGGAAATAATTAGTCGCCAGGCTGGAACGCAAAGCGGACTGAAGTGAGTCAGCGTGTCGCAGTTCTCACTCTTTACCTTTGTAACGCATTAGTTCTTTTTCTCATTTGACAATCATTATCATTAAGCCTAATTTGTCGCTCGATGTGTAGGACGGCCCCCCCGGCTCATTCGCCGTCCCACTAACCTTTTGGCAGCAAGGTGATTTCCATGATGGAACCAGTATCCACAAGCAGGTGCGATACACCGCTACTTCAGGCATTCGTCGACAATCGATTGATTCTGGTGAAGATCGCAGCCCGAATTACCGGTTGCCGCTCACGTGCCGAAGATGTTGTGCAGGATGCATTCTTCCGGCTGCAATCGGCCCCGCCCATCACCAGTTCGATCAAGGCTCAGCTCAGCTACCTGTTCCAGATCGTGCGCAACCTGGCGATCGACCACTACCGCAAACAGGCGCTGGAGCAGAAGTATTCCGGCCCTGAAGAGGAAGGGCTGAATGTAGTGATCCAGGGTGCGTCACCGGAAACGTCGCACATCAATTTCTCGACGCTGGAGCACATCGCCGATGCGTTGACCGAGTTGCCGAGCCGCACCCGCTACGCCTTCGAGATGTACCGCCTGCACGGCGTACCGCAAAAAGATATTGCCAAGGAACTTGGCGTCTCGCCGACCCTGGTGAACTTCATGATCCGTGATGCGTTGGTGCACTGCCGCAAGGTGTCGGGCCAGCGTGGCGATATGGCTGCTCGCCACTAAGTTCTGAAATCTGCATCGCGCCCATCGCGAGCAAGCTCGCTCCCACAGGTTCAGCACACACAGGAAAATGTAGGAGCGAGCCTGCTCGCGATGGGGCACTCAAGAGCGCCGAAGATATTTAGCCTCAAGCCTCAGGCCAGTGCGCACCGATCAAAAAACCGCTCCCGCCCCAACACCATCAGGGCCGCGCGCTTGTGCGGAAAGTCGAACTCTTTCTCGCAGTGAAAGCGCTGCTCTTGCATGTATCCGATCATCTTCGCGTTATCGGCACGAGGCTCGGCAACCACGCGCTGCGTGCGCGGGTCATCGAGAAACAGATAATGCACCAGCGCCGATAACCAACTCGCCACCTTGTGCGGACCACGGTGATTTTCTTCGCCCACCAGCATGTGAATGCCACGGTCGTAATCGCCGGCCTCGTAGAACGGCGCGATGCGATCTTCCCTGGCCCAGTAGGCCTCGAAATAAGCGAAGGGCTGATCGTCGAAACAACCGATCAGCGTCAGCGCGTGCGGGTCGGCTTCGAGTTTGCTCAGGTATTGGCGATGCTGTTCGAGGCTGCCCTCCTCCTGCCAGAAACTCGCGACACGCGGGCTGTTCTGCCAGCGGTTGAAGCGTGCCAGGTCTTGCTCGATGTCCAGCGTGCGCAGGGAAACCCGAGCACCCAGCCGTGCATCGAAGCGTTGATACACTTCACCACGGGGTTTGACCGGCCGCCGTGGATGACGCTTGCCGTCGGTGATGAGCATTTGCTGCGGGTAGCTGCCGGTCAGGGAATGCCCCAGCCAAGGCTGCGGCAACTGCCAGAACAAGGTGCGCTCGCAGTGATACTGGCCGTTGACGGGAGTCGGAATCAGCAGACCGCTGAACACGGCTTCGTCCGGCACCTCCTGCAGTTGCCAGACCAGGCGCTGACAGTCGGGGTTGCGAGCGAACAGCCAGTAACAGGCCGCCCACAATGCCTGTCCTTCAGGGCGACTGAAACGCTCCTCCAGTTGCACGTGCAACTCGGGGCCACGATTCAGCCGCAGGGCAAGCAACGGTTGCCCTTCCAGGCTGAGGCTCAGGCGGCAATCGGTTTCATCAGCGGCAAGACGACTGCCTGTCGGCAGACACAGGGCAGTCAGGTCATTGAGATTGGGCATGGGTCGGGCTCACGATAGTCGTCGACAGTTCAACGAAGTGACGTGAGCCAGGGCGGGAAATTTAGCCAAAGACCGTCAATTGGCAACTTGTGGCGCCGCTGCGTTGCGCTGGACCGGCACCAGGGCAATCTTGTACGGATCGAAAATCCTCAGCATCTGGCCATTGTCCCGCAAACCTTGCAGCACCTTGGCGAATGCCTCGCCGCTGATGGGAGCCGTCGGACGCAGGATGGCGTAATGGTGATAGACCTGATCGATGCGTTGGGACGCCAGCAACTCGCCGGCGACTTTTTCATTGCGCAGGAAGTAGTCGCTCAGGTACGAACGCGTGACCAGGGCGATGTCGGCCCGGCCGCGCAATACCATCAGCAGATTGCTGTCATGGGAATAGGTCAGCGTGGCGTTGTAGTTTTTCGCGAGGTACAGGGGGTCGGCATTGAAATTGGCGAACTCGTAGTGATAGCCGCTGAACAGCGCCAGGCGCTTGCCGTTCAGGTCGGCGAAATAGCTTTGCTGTCGATCGGGCAGGCGTTGCGCGACAAAAATTTCGGCGTCCTCCAGCCCCATGTCGACGGCTGTGTGGGGGATCTCTTCCCAACCCCAGGCGGGATTTTCGAAGATGGCCATGTCGACCCGGCCCTGCTTGAAATCACCGAAGCGCCGGGGAATGGAAGTGGGCACCAGGACAAACTGGTAGTCAGTTTGCGATGCGTTCAGGGCCTCGACCAGTTGCGGCAGCAACCCGGTATCGGCCCCGGATTCCGGGCGCACGGTGTAGGGCGGAAAGTGCGCGGCACCGATACGCACCAGTTGCGCAGCCTGGGACGGCATCATCGTTGACGCCGCAAGCATCGTCAGCAAAAGCCGCGAGGCTGACCGAATTGGCGAACCCATCAAAACGTCCCCACTCCCCTAATAAAACGGTACCAATGCATTCAAGCTAGGCGGTTTTGTCCAGTTAGCCAGTTTAATGCTGGTCAACACAAGCTTATTGCCGGTCTTCCAGCACCAGAATCAACGCCTCATCGGCCAACTGATCGAGACTCATGCTGCCATCGGCGCGAAACCAGGTGGTGGTCCAGGACAATGCGCCAGTCAGGAAGCGTCGGGTGATGAACACATCGCCGCGGATAAACCCGGCGGTCTTGGCTTCGCCCAGTACTTGCAGCCAGATGTCTTCGTAGATGTCCCGCAGCGCCAGGACCTTGGCCTGGCCCTCTTCGGACAGCGAGCGCCATTCGTAGACCAGCACGGCCATGGCCTCGCCGCTACCGCCCATGATCGACTGCAATTCACACCGGATCAGCGCCAGAACCTGCTCACGCACATTGCCGGCCTCGGCGATGGCCGCACGCATCAACGCAGTGTTGTAGCGTATGGTTTCTTCCATCACGGCGCGCAGGATTTCGTCCTTGCTCTTGAAGTGATGGAAAATGCTCCCGGACTGAATGCCCACGGCGCCGGCCAGGTCGCGCACGGTCGTGCGCTCATAGCCTTTATTGCGGAACAGGTGGGCCGCCACTTGCAGCAATTTGCCACGGGCGCTGTCCGGGTCGGTCAATTGGCCGTCGTCCACCAATTGGCGCATCACCCTCAGGGCTTTTTGCTCGTCCACCCGTTCTCTCCTACAGTCGTTCAATCAATAACGCCGATCCCCCCGAAAACAACGGGGTTGCGCGGGCAATTTAAGCGCATGGATGCAACCAAGCAAGCGCTTGGGCAGAAGATAATCAAGTCATTTACAAACCAAGCGCTTGCTTGGTAATGTCGACGCACTTCGGTTGGAGGTGGCTATGGAATGGACTGCGCCTGAAACAATTCGCATCGGTTGTGCCAGCGCCTTCTGGGGCGATACCTCGACCGCTGCCGCGCAACTGGTGGAACACGGGCATCTGGACTATCTGGTCTTCGATTACCTGGCCGAAATCACCCTGTCGATCATGGCCGGCGCGCGGATGAAAGATCCCCAGGCCGGCTATGCGGGCGACTTCATCGAAGTGCTCGCGCCCTTGCTGGGGCAACTCGCGCAGCAAAACATCCGGGTCATCAGTAATGCCGGCGGGGTCAACCCCCAAGCCTGCGCCGCCGCCCTGCAAGCGGCCTGCGACAAGGCTGGGGTAGCGCTGAAGATCGCCGTACTGCTGGGTGATGACCTGCAGCCGCAATTCAAAAAGCCGGGAAACCTGGGCATTCATGAAATGTTCAGCGGCGCGCCCCTGCCATCGATGTGCGTCTCGATCAACGCCTACCTCGGCGCACCCGGCATTGTCGAAGCCCTGCGCCTGGGGGCGGACATCGTGATCACCGGGCGCGTGGTCGACAGTGCGGTGGTCAGCGCCGCGCTGGTGCATGAGTTCGGCTGGTCGTGGCACGACTATGACAAGCTCGCCCAGGCGGCATTGGCCGGGCACATCATCGAATGCGGCGCCCAGTGCACGGGCGGCAACTTCACCGACTGGCGCGACGTGCCCGACTACGAACACATCGGTTTTCCCATCGTCGAAGTCAGCGCCGACAGCCAGTTCATCGTCAGCAAACCCGAAGGTACGGGCGGGCTGGTCACGCCGCTGACAGTGGGCGAACAGATGCTGTACGAAATCGGTGACCCGCGCGCGTATCTGCTGCCCGACGTGGTGTGCGATTTCACTCAGGTCAAACTGCTGCAACAAGGCAAGAACGCGGTGCAGGTGCACGGCGCCAAAGGCCTGCCGCCGACCGCTCAATACAAAGTCAGCGCCACGTACCCCGATGGTTTTCGCTGCACCGCCAGTTGCCTGATCGCCGGCATCGATGCCGTCGCCAAGGCGCGGCGTGTCGGCGATGCGATCATCAACAAGACCTCGGAAATGTTCCGCCAGCGCGGCTGGGCACCGTACAGCGACGTGAGTATCGAGTTGCTGGGCAGCGAGGCCACCTACGGCCCCCACGGCCAGCGTCAGGACAGCCGCGAAGTGGTGATCAAACTCGCGGTGCGCCATCCGGACAAGCAGGCATTGGTCGTGTTCTCCCGGGAAATCGCCCAGGCCGCCACCGGCATGGCGCCGGGGCTGACCGGCATTGTCGGTGGCCGGCCGACGGTGTACCCGCTGATCCGGCTGTTCTCGTTCCTGATCGACAAAACCGCCTGCACGCTGGACATTGATTTCATGGGCCAGCGCCACCCGTGTGCCCTGCCCGCCCTCGATGTACTCGACCCGCTGGACCTGCCAGCCCTGCTCGCGCCACCGAAACCGCTTGGCCTGGCCGACGCCAGCGTGGCCCTGGTCAAACTGGCGGTCGCCCGCTCTGGCGACAAGGGCAACCACAGCAATATCGGCGTCATGGCCCGCGAGCCGGAGTTCCTGCCATGGATTGCAGAAGCCTTGACCCCGGAAGTGATCGTCGACTGGATGGGCCACGTCCTCGATCCAATCCACGGGCGGGTCGAGCGCTGGTACTTGCCCGCCAGCCACAGCCTGAATTTCCTGCTGGAAAACGCCCTCGGCGGCGGCGGTGTCGCCAGCCTGCGAATCGATCCGCAAGGCAAGGCCTTCGCCCAGCAGCTGCTGGAAATCCAGATCCCGGTGCCGCAGCGCATCGCCGACCAGTTCAACTAGAGGATTGCCGCCATGGCCTACGATTCGATTTTCAAAGCCGATTTGTTTGCTGGCCAAAACATCATCGTCACCGGTGGCGGCAGTGGCATCGGCCGCTGTACTGCCCACGAACTGGCGGCCCTCGGCGCCCATGTGCTGCTGGTCGGGCGCAATGCCGACAAGCTGAAAACCGTTGCGGCGGAGATCGCCGACGACGGCGGCAAGGCCGACTGGAGCACCTGTGATATCCGCGAGGAAGAAGCGGTGACGCATCTGGTCAGCGAGCTTATCCGCAAGCACGGTCCGATCCACGGCCTGGTCAACAATGCTGGCGGGCAATACCCCTCGCCCCTGGCCTCGATCAATCAGAAGGGTTTCGAAACCGTGATGCGTACCAATCTGGTGGGCGGCTTCCTGATGGCCCGGGAAGTGTTCAACCAGTCCATGAGCAAGCACGGCGGGGCCATCGTCAACATGCTCGCCGACATGTGGGGCGGCATGCCCGGCATGGGCCACTCCGGCGCGGCACGTTCGGGCATGGACAACCTGACCAAGACCGCCGCGTACGAATGGGGTCATGCCGGGGTGCGGGTCAATGCCGTGGCGCCGGGCTGGATTGCCTCCAGCGGCATGGACACCTACGAAGGCGCCTTCAAGGCCGTGATCCCGACCCTGCGCGAACACGTGCCGCTCAAGCGCATCGGCACCGAATCGGAAGTCAGCGCGGCGATAGTTTTCCTGCTCAGCCCGGCAGCGGCGTTTGTCAGCGGCAGCACCTTGCGCATCGACGGCGCCGCCAGCCTCGGCGGCCGCGCCTGGCCGATCCACAAGGCGACCAACAGCGAGTCGTACAACGGTTTCCACCGCGCCTACATACCAGACGTATTGAAGGACAAGGAATAACCCATGCCGGTGATTCAGTCGCAACTCGACCCCCACAGCGAGTCGTTCGCCCAGAACCGTGCGGCGATGCTGAGCGCCATCGAACAAGTTCGCGTGCTCGAACAGAACCTGCTGAACAAGGCTGCCGAAGCCAGGCCGAAGTTCGAAAAACGCGGCCAGTTGCTGCCTCGCGAGCGCCTCAACCTGCTGCTGGACCCCGGCGCTCCGTTTCTCGAACTGGCCAGCCTGGCCGGCTACAAGCTGCACGACGACAAGGATGGCAGCTCCGCCGGTGGCGGCTTGATCGCCGGTATCGGCTACGTGTCCGGCGTGCGCGTACTGGTGGTGGCGAACAACAGCGCGATCAGGGGCGGGACCATCTCCCCCAGCGGCTTGAAGAAATCCCTGCGCCTGCAACAGATCGCCATGGAAAACAAACTGCCAGTGATCACCCTCGCCGAAAGCGGCGGCGCCAACCTCAATTACGCGGCGGAAATTTTCGTCGAAGGCGCGCGCAGCTTTGCCAATCAGGCGCGGATGTCGGCCATGGGGTTGCCACAGGTCACCGTGGTGCATGGCTCCGCCACGGCGGGTGGCGCCTATCAGCCTGGGCTGTCGGATTACGTGGTGGTGGTGCGTGGCAAGGCCAAGCTGTTTCTCGCAGGTCCCCCACTGCTCAAAGCCGCCACCGGCGAAGTCGCCACCGATGAAGAATTGGGCGGTGCCGAGATGCACGCACAAACCGCCGGCACCGCCGAATACCTGGCTGAAAACGACGCCGATGGCGTGCGACAGGTACGCGAGATTATCAGCCTGTTGCCGTGGAACGAACAGTTGCCTCCACTCCCCGAACGTCGCTGGGAGGAGCCGCTCTACCCCATCGACGAACTGCTGGGCCTGATCCCGGATGATCCGAAAAAACCCTACGACGCGCGCGAAATCATCGCCCGCCTCGCCGACGCTTCGAACTTTCTTGAATTCAAGGGCGAGTTCGATCAGCAGACTCTGTGCGGTCATCTGAAAATTCAGGGCCGCGCCTGTGGCTTCATCGGCAACAACGGCCCGATCACGCCAAAAGGCGCGAGCAAGGCCGCCCAGTTCATCCAGCTGTGCGACCAGAGCCAGACGCCGCTACTGTTTTTCCACAACACCACCGGGTTCATGGTCGGCACCGAATCGGAACAGCAAGGCGTGATCAAGCACGGCGCGAAGATGATTCAGGCGGTGGCCAACGCCCGGGTGCCGAAGCTGACCATCGTGGTTGGCGGCTCCTACGGCGCGGGCAACTATGCGATGTGCGGTCGCGGTCTCGACCCGCGTTTCATCTTCGCCTGGCCCAACAGCCGTACCGCCGTGATGGGCGGCGCGCAAGCGGGCAAGGTGCTGCGCATCGTCACCGAGGCCAAACAGGCCAAGGACGGCCTGGTGCCCGATCCGAAAATGCTCGACATGCTCGAACAGGTCACCGCGCAGAAACTCGACAGCCAGTCCACGGCGCTCTATGGCAGCGCCAACCTCTGGGACGATGGTTTGATCGACCCACGCGATACCCGGACCTTGCTGGGTTACTTGCTGGATATCTGTCACGAGGCCGAGGTGCGGCCATTGCAAGCCAACAGTTTCGGTGTGGCGCGGTTCTAAGCCGACTATCAGGAGAACAATAAAAATGATCTTCACCCAGGAACACGAAGCACTGCGCCGCACCGTTCGCCAGTTCGTCGAGCACGAGATCAACCCGCATGTCGAGGAATGGGAAAAGGCCGGGCGCTTCCCCATCCACGATATCTTCCGCAAGGCCGGCGACCTCGGATTGCTGGGTATTTCGAAACCGGAAAAATTCGGCGGCATGGGGCTCGACTACAGCTATTCGATCGTCGCCGCCGAAGAGTTCGGCACCATCCATTGCGGCGGCATTCCAATGTCCATCGGCGTGCAGACCGACATGTGCACGCCTGCGCTGGCCCGGTTCGGTTCCGATGAACTGCGCGAGGAATTCCTGCGCCCGGCCATCAGCGGTGAGCAGGTCGGCTGCATCGGCGTCTCCGAAGTCGGCGCCGGCTCTGACGTTGCCGGGCTTAAAACCACGGCGCGCAAGGACGGCGACGACTACGTGATCAACGGCAGCAAGATGTGGATCACCAACTCGCCGAGCGCCGACTTCATCTGTCTGCTAGCCAACACCTCGGACGACAAACCGCACATCAACAAGTCGCTGATCATGGTGCCGATGAACACACCGGGCATCAGCTTGAGCTCGCACCTGGACAAGCTCGGCATGCGCAGCTCGGAAACCGCCCAGGTGTTTTTCGACAACGTGCGCGTACCGCAGCGCAACCGCATCGGCCATGAAGGCGCGGGGTTCATGATGCAGATGCTGCAGTTCCAGGAGGAACGCCTGTTCGGCGCGGCCAACATGATCAAAGGCCTGGAGTACTGCGTCGACAGCACCATCGAATACTGCAAGGAGCGCAAAACCTTCGGCAACGCGCTGATCGACAATCAGGTGATCCACTTCCGTCTGGCGGAACTGCAAACCGAGATCGAATGCCTGCGGGCGCTGGTCTATCAGGCCACCGAGCAATACATCAAAGGCCAGGACGTCACGCGCCTGGCCTCCATGGCCAAGCTCAAGGCCGGGCGGCTGGGCCGCGAAGTCAGTGACAGTTGCCTGCAATACTGGGGCGGCATGGGCTTCATGTGGGACAACCCGGTGGCCCGGGCTTACCGCGATGTACGGCTGGTGTCGATCGGCGGCGGCGCCGACGAAATCATGCTGGGAATCATCTGCAAACTCATGGGCATTCTGCCGGGGAAAAAGAAATGAACAGCCTGCCGGTTTGCCAGACTTTGCTGCTGGAGCTGCACAATGGCGTGTTGCACATCACCCTCAACCGCCCCGAAAGCCGCAATGCGATGAGCTTGCAAATGGTCGCCGAGTTGCGCTCGGTGCTGGCCGCGGTACGCGATAAACCAGGGGTTCGCGCACTGGTGATCGGCGGCGTCGGCGGGCACTTCTGTGCCGGCGGTGACATCAAGGACATGGCCAACGCCCGCGCTCAAGGCCCAACTGCGCACCGGGATCTGAACCGGGTGTTCGGCACGCTATTGCAAGAAGTGCAACACGCTCCGCAAGTGGTGATTACCGTGCTGCAGGGCGCGGTGCTCGGCGGCGGTCTCGGCCTGGCCTGTGTCAGCGATATCGCCCTGGCCGATCACCAGGCGCAATTCGGCCTGCCGGAAACCAGTCTCGGCCTGTTGCCGGCCCAGATCGTACCGTTCGTGGTGCAACGCATTGGCTTGACCCAGACCCGGCGCCTGGCCCTGACGGCGGCGCGTTTTGATGGCCACCAGGCACGGCGCATGGGCCTGGTGCATTTTGTCGAACATGATCCGCAGGCCCTGGCCGAGCGTCTCGATGAGGTGTTGGCCCATGTGTTGTGTTGCGCGCCGGGGGCGAATGCGGCGACCAAGAAACTCTTGCTCGCAAGTGCGGGTCAGCCCTCCGATGCCCTACTGGATCAGGCTGCCGAATGGTTCAGCGAAGCGGTGACCGGAGCCGAAGGCATCGAGGGAACGATGGCCTTCGTGCAAAAACGCAAACCGGGGTGGGCCTCCTGAAAAGCATCGCGAGCAAGCTCGCTCCCACCTTGGATTTATGCCGTTCATAAACCCTGTGGGAGCGAGCTTGCTCGCGATGAGTCCCGACCAGACACCGCTAAAAATCAGAGAGCCTACCCATGCCCGGACTCAAAAAAATCCTCATCGCCAACCGCGGTGAAATCGCCTGCCGCATCCAGCGCACGGCCCAGGCGCTGGGCTATCGCACGGTCGCCGTGTTCAGCGACGCTGACGCCGATGCACTGCACGTGCGGATAGCCGACGAGGCGGTCAACATCGGTCCGGCCCCGGTGCAACAGTCTTACCTGAACATCCAGGCGATCCTCGACGCAGCCCGGCGCACGGGCGCGGATGCGATCCATCCGGGCTACGGTTTCCTCTCGGAAAACGCCGGGTTTGCCCTCGCGTGCAGGGACGCTGGCATCACCTTCATCGGCCCCAGCCCCGAGGCCATTGAACTGATGGGCAGCAAGCGCCTGTCGAAAATCGCCATGATCGAAGCCGGTGTACCGTGCATCAACGGCTATCAAGGCGCCGGGCAGGACGATGCCGCCCTGGGCCGTGAAGCCGAGCGCATCGGCTATCCGTTGATGATCAAGGCCAGCGCCGGCGGCGGGGGACGCGGTATGCGCCTGGTGCACGACGCCAGCGACTTGCTGGAGCAGATTCGCACCGCGCGCTCCGAAGCCCTGAACGGTTTTGGCAGCGGTGAACTGATCCTCGAACAGGCACTGGTCGAACCCCGTCACGTCGAGGTCCAGCTGTTCGGTGACCGGCATGGCAACCTGATTTACCTCGGCGAGCGCGATTGTTCAGTGCAGCGCCGGCATCAGAAAGTCATCGAGGAAGCGCCCTGCCCGGTGATGACCGCCGAGCTGCGCCAGGCCATGGGCGAAGCGGCGCTCAAGGCCGGGCGAGCGGTAAAGTACGTCGGCGCGGGCACCGTGGAGTTTCTGCTGGATGCGCGCGGGCAGTTCTACTTCCTGGAGATGAACACCCGGCTGCAAGTGGAGCACCCGGTGACCGAACTGATCACCGGGCTGGATCTGGTGGCCTGGCAGTTGAGCATCGCCGAAGGGCAACCGCTGCCTTTGCGTCAGGAACAGGTGCAACTCACGGGCCACGCCATGGAAGTGCGCCTGTATGCCGAAGACCCGGCCCAGGGTTTCCTGCCGCAAACCGGGCGCGTCGTGGCCTGGGAACCGGCATTGCAGGACGGCGTGCGGATCGACCACGGCCTGATCGAAGGCCAGGTCATCAGCCCTTTCTACGACCCGATGCTCGGCAAGCTCATCGCTCACGGTGCCACCCGCGAAGAAGCCCGTCGCAAATTGTTGCGGGCGGTCCAAGACAGCGTGCTGCTGGGGCTGAAAAGCAATCAACGCCTGCTTGCCAGCCTGCTGGAACATCCGCAGTTCGCCAGCGGTGATTTCAGTACCGGGTTCATCGCGCAGCACTTCACCGATCACGTCTGCCTGCATCCCGAAACCCCTGGCGCGCACCACTTGGCCATCGCCGCCGCCCTGTTCTATCAGGCTGCCACGCAGGCTCACCTGGCCCCGCTTGGCGGTTGGCGCAACAACGCCAGCGTGCCGCTGCACTATCGCATAGGCCTTGAGGATCAGGACTGGCCGGTAGCGTTGCAGGCGATCCCGGGCGAGCCGTTGCGCATTCAGGTTGCCGAGCGCAGCCTCGAACTGAAGATCATCCACAGCGACGGACGCTGGGCCACCCTGGAAATCGAAGGCGTTCGCCAACGCCACGCTTATCGCCTGGAGGCCGGGCGTCTCTGGCTGTTCACCCGACCGGGCAGTCTGCAGTTCGTGGATCGCACCCAGGCGCAGGTTACCGGCCAGGCCAGTGTCAGCTCCGGCACCCTCAAGGCACCGATGGACGGGGCGATTGTCGACGTCCTGGTCAACGAAGGCAGCCACGTGACCAAGGGCCAACTGCTGGTGGTACTGGAGGCGATGAAAATGGAGCACCCATTGAAATCGGGCATCGACGGTGTTCTCAAACGCTTGCAAGTCAAAGTCGGGGATCAGGTGAAAAACCGGCAGATTCTATTGGAGGTCGAATAAGCCGCTAGGCGGAACCACCGGGTTTGGCTACGCTCAAAGCTATCAGGACGCGGATACCAGGAACCCTGCAATGCCTCATTGGCTGGTCATTGATCTGGAGGCCACCACCGATGAGGGTGGATGGCCCGTAACAGATATGGAAATCATTGAAATCGGCGCCACTCTGGTGGACCGCAAGGGGCGTGAACTGGACCAGTTCCAGCGCTTCGTCCGCCCTGTTCGGCGGCCGTTGCTGACGCCGTTTTGCCGCGAGCTGACGCACATCACCCAAGCCAACATCGATGCCGCGCAACCGCTGGGCGAAGTCTGGCCGGCGTTCGAACGTTGGCTCGGCCAACACCACACGCGACTTGAGGGCTGGGCCAGTTGGGGCGATTACGATCGCAAACAACTGCTTCAGGATTGGCAGCAACTGGGACTCGCCAGCATGCTGGCCAACGTACCGCACATGAACCTCAAACAGCGTTTTGCCAAGGCCAGGCGCCTGGAACGTCCGTTGGGATTAAACGGCGCGTTGCAACTGGCCGGCTTGCAGTTCAACGGCCAACAACACCGGGCGCTGGAAGATGCGCGCAATACCGCACGCCTGCTGCCGCTGGTTCTGCCGCTTTAGACAGGTGACGACGCCAAGGGCCTTGTGCATACTGGCCGGCCCTTTTTAGCCCTTTTCGAGGAATCGCCCATGTTTAAAGTCAACGAGTACTTCGACGGCACCGTCAAGTCGATCGCCTTTGGCACCGCAGAAGGTCCAGCGACCATCGGCGTCATGGCTCCGGGCGAGTACGAATTCGGCACCAGCCAGCGTGAAATCATGCACGTGGTCAGCGGCGCATTGACCGTCAAACTGCCCGACAGCAGCGACTGGGAAACTTTCGCCGCCGGCAGCCAGTTCAACGTGCCGGCCAACAGCAAGTTCCAGCTGAAAGTCGCCGTCGACACCGCTTACCTGTGCGAATACCGCGGCTAAAACCCGCAGGATTCACTGCAATAAAAAATGCCCGTGTTTTTCGACACGGGCATTTTTTATTCTGCGCAAAATTACTCAAGAATCTCCACCGGCATGCCGACTTCGAGTCGTCCGTTGCCGTCGTTGACCAGGTTCTGGCCGAACATTGCACCGTCTGCCTGCGAGCGATACTTCTGCAAGGTGGCCAAGGGTTCGCGATCGTCGCTGCGCTCCCCGGTTTGCGGGTCAATGGTGGTCAGGATGCAGCGTGAACAGGACTTGACCACGCGGAACTCGACCTCGCCGATACGGATACGCTTCCAGCCGTCCTCGGCGAAGGCTGCACTGCCTTCGATCACCAGGTTCGGCCGGAAACGCAGCATCTCCAACGGACGCCCGACCCGTTGCGACAAGTCCTCGAGGGAGGCCTGGCCAATCAGCAACAGCGGATAGCCATCGGCGAACGCCACCTGGTCGTCATCCTTGCCGTAACCCGCCTCGGTTGTACGCGCACGCTCCAGTGGCACTTGCACCAGCCGCGTCGGTTTACCGATGAACTCACTGACCCAGGCACCTGCTTCATCGCCTGCATCGGGGACTCGCAAGGTATCGCGCCAGATCGTCACGCCACGCAGTTCTGCATCGCTACCGGGCAAGGCAATATCGATCGGCGAATGGCCGGGCGCGCGGAGGGTCAAGCCACCTTCGGCATTCCACAGCGCCGACAACTGGCTCATCTGCGCCACCGCCCGCTGGGTCAGGAAACGCCCGCTGGCCTCATCCACCAGCATCCAGCGTCGATCGCCGTCCAGCCCCAGCTTGTCGAGGCCGACTTGCTGCAAGACCTCGCCTTTGCCGGATTTCAACGGATAACGATACAGCGCGCTCAGACGCAACATGGCCAGCTCCCTGGTAGGTAAAAACGCCACCCTATACGAGCTTGGTCAGCGAATCAAAGTGCAAAAACCCTGCAGGAGCGAGCTCGCTCGCGAAAAACCCAAGGACGCCGCCGGGCTCCGGTTTACGCGTTATCGTTCAAGACCATCGCGAGCGAGCTCGCTCCTACATCCTACAAGTTGACCATGGCCTGATCAGGCCGGTACTTCGTCGAGCATCAAACGCTGGCGCACCACGTCGACGAGTTTGTCCGGCTGGAATTTGGAGAGGAAATTGTCGCAGCCGACCTTTTTCACCATCGAGTCGTTGAAGCTGCCGGACAGCGAGGTGTGCAGCACCACGTACAAGCCGCGCAGACGCGGGTCGTTACGGATCTCGGTGGTCAGGCGATAGCCATCCATTTCCGGCATTTCCGCATCGGTGAAGACCATCAGCAGTTTTTCGGTCATGTCCACGCCGGTATCAGCCCAGGCCTTGAGCATGTTCAAGGCCTTCAACCCGTCGCTGGCAATATGCATCTTCACGCCCAGCTGTCCCAGGGTATCGCGCAATTGCGCCAGGGCCACGTTCGAGTCATCCACCAGCAGCACCTCACGGCCACGGGCACGTTCCAGCACCGGATCTTCGAGCTTGTCGCGGGAGACTTTGGCGTTGTACGGGACGATTTCGGCCAGAACCTTTTCGACGTCGATGATTTCCACCAGTTGATCATCGACCTTGCTGATGGCCGTCAGGTAGTGCTGGCGGCCGGCGCTGCTCGGGGGCGGCAGGATGGCTTCCCAGTTCATGTTGACGATCCGGTCCACGCCACCGACCAGGAAGGCCTGAACAGAACGGTTGTATTCGGTGACGATAATCGTGCTGCCAGGCCCCGGCACCAACGGGCGCATGCCAATGGCCTGGGAAAGGTCGATCACCGGCAGGGTCTGGCCACGCAGGTTGACCACGCCGCACACAAAAGGATGCCGCTGCGGCATCAGCGTCAACTTTGGCAGCTGCAGGACTTCCTGTACTTTAAAGACGTTGATCGCGAACAATTGCCGTCCGGCGAGCCGGAACATGAGAATTTCCAGGCGATTCTCACCCACCAGTTGCGTGCGTTGGTCTACCGTGTCGAGAATGCCGGCCATCAATGACTCCAGGTCTTGTTCGGATGAATTCACTCAAGGAAGGTTATCGGCTGTTTTTGCCGAAGCTTGACCCTCTCTAAAATGCCACGCCCGGCCATTGATGTCACATTAACATCATGCTTTACTGGCGCGGTGATTACATCTGCTGCACTTCTGCGCCCCGCGACCATTGTTCGAGCGAAAAGTTCCACTGCGTAAGGGATTCCCCTATCAATAATCAGGCGCAACCTGATATTCGCAATATCCGATAGCCATTAATGTGACGCCATTCTCATTGCATGAACGGAGTCAGGCTTTTGTGTGCGATCGCAAGTCAGTGGCCAACCACCCTCTCGTGTTCCCCAGCCTGCTTCCGGGCCAGCCGCTACTTGTTCATCCGACGACTCGGTAATGCCGGAGTTCCGACCGCCCTCGTCGACACACACGATATCCCCTCATTTGACATGACGTTGTGGAGATAAGTATGCCGAACGACCGTAAAGAGTGGGCCCAGCGTCTCACGGGGTTTCTTGTCGAGGCTGAAACACTCCTGGCTAAAACCGAGGAATGCCTGAGTCATCTGCAGTTGATCAGCAATGACAAGGACGCCATCGACTGTTTGCTCAGCACACTGCTCAAGCTGGCCAACAAGGCTGATGCCCTGGCGTTGGCGGCCGTGTCTGAATTTTCTCTGCATATTCATGGCCTGCTGAACCACGCACAGAACACCATGTGTCTGCACGACGAGGCGCTGAGTGCCCTGAAAGACTGCCTGACCCTGGTTGCCTGGCAACTCGAACTCATCGACCAGACCACCGGACAGCTCAGTCTCGACGACAGCGAGCAGGTCACCCTGATCGAAGCCTTTGCCTTTCAGGTCGGGCAAAGCCGGTTTCAACCACCTGTCAACTCCAGGCCCTTCACCCTCGTATCCTATTCAGAGCGACAGGCCTGAACTTTCCACACCATGCCGCATGGCGTGTTTTGGTTATCAATACCGCGCTGTAACTTGAGTGCGCACACGTCGCAAATGAATACTTCGTAGCTATAAGCGACACTTTTAAACAACTGGCATTTTGCGACGGCAACAACCCACTTGTTCCATTATGGAAGCATCGTCAAAACGACTGGATTCCTGACTTTTCGGACATACATACGGACGCGACCAACGGTATCTTAGGTGCTACTATGCCGCCTGTTAGTTGACGCCAATTAATGGCAGTGTGATCGCAGCCGAATACAGGTCGCTGCAGTTCGCAGCTGAACTCGTCGGCGCTCCACATAAAAAAACAGGGGCCTGTCAGCCAGCATGACCGGTCAGCCCGCAGCGAACATCCATTGGCTCCATCCGCTATGCACGCCAGCCTCAAGTCAATCGCCACGTGGCCACCCTCCCGAGCAAATGCACGCCTATTCACGCTGTTGCTATGTGCCTGCTCGACCCTCGGCAGCTTGCTGGTCCATGGCTTGTCCATTCCGTTGCCCCTGTCATTGCTGGTGCTCAACGTTGCGGCGCTGACCAGTGTTGCCGTGCAGTACTGCCTCTCGCGCAAATCGATCAAATTCCAGCCTCAGGAACTGGCGGACCGGCTGTTGCAGGTCCAGGAAAACGAGCGTCACCGGCTGAGCCGCGAACTGCATGACGACATCGGTCAATTGCTGACCGCTGCCAAACTGCAAAGCGACTGGCTCAAACGCCGGATGCCCGAAGAGCTCCAGGGACAATGCGCGGTCCTCTGCGACACGCTGGAAGAAACCCTGGCCAAAGTTCGTGACGTATCCGCCATTCTTAATCCCCGGCAGTTGACCAGCCTTGGGCTGGAAGCCAGTCTGCGGGCACACCTGCTCAAGACCCTGGCCAACACCCCGGTGCACTGGAGCCTGGAATGCCAGCAGCGCCTGACCGGCATACCGGAGGAAATGGCCGTGGCGGCTTTCCGTATTACCCAGGAAGCGGTCACCAACATCCTGCGACATGCCCAGGCCAAGAACCTGCTGGTATGCCTGCAGCGCCTGCCCCAAGGCCTGAAGTTGCAGATCAGCGATGATGGTCAGGGTTTCGCGCCCGCAACAGACCCTGGTCGTGAAGGGCAGCGCGGTATGGCCGGGATGTCGGAACGGATCGATCAACTGGGCGGCACACTGACCGTTACCAGCGAGCCGGGCAAAGGCACTCAAATCGAAGCTCTTTTTCCCTGGGCGCCCCGTGCGCTCGAACGGGCCAGTTCGAATAAGGTTATGCATTGACTTGTAACTTACTACTGGTGGATGACCACTCGCTGATCAGGGCTGGCGTGCGCGCCCTGGTAATGGATCTGCCCGGCTATGCCGTCATCGGTGAGGCCAGTGACGGCTCGCAGCTGCTCGAAATGGTTGGGCGTCTGTCCCCGGATATTATCCTGCTGGATATTTCGATGCGCCAGACCGGCGGCCTCGAAGCCTTGCAGCAACTCAAGCGGGTGCGCCCGCAGAGCAAGGTCCTGATCCTCTCGATGCACACCGACCCTGCCCTGATCATGCAGGCGCTGGAGTCCGGAGCCCATGGCTACCTGCTCAAGGACACCACGGCTACCGAACTCGAGCACGCGCTGGAAGCCTTGCGCAACAACGAGCGCTATCTGAGCCCGGCCATTGCCCACACGGTGATCACTCAGGCACTGACCCGAAACCAGAAGCACCGACCCGAACCTGCCGACTCGCACAACCTGACGGCACGTCAGCTGGAAATCCTGCGGTTGATCGTTCGCGGAAAATCCACCCGAGAGATCGCCAACGGCCTGGGGTTGAGCGTCAAGACCGTCGAAACCCACCGCTCGCAGATCATGAAGCGCTTGCAGATCTACGATGTGGCCGGCCTGGTGCTGTTTGCCGTACGTGAACAAATCATCAGCCTCGATGACTAGGCACTTCACTGTCGCGTAACAACGGCGAATTCTCAGGTAGATGCACGAGTAAAGCCGCCGGGCGAACCGAGAAACGCAGGCTGTCCCCTTCCAGCGGTTCACCATCAAGGTTGATGTACAGCCCTTCCGAAACCTTGATCTCGACCCAGGGCAGGCGCGCCCGAACAAACATGCTGTCGATGCCAAAGCCTTCGGTCAGCAGGTTTTTCAAAGTACTGACCACTTCCTGCGGTGCCGGCAGGATGCTGATATCCAGCAAACCGTCATCAACCAGTGCCTGCGGGCACAATTCCCGCCCGCCTCCGGCCTGCCGACCATTGCCGATGCCCAGTGCCAGCAGATCGCCGCGCCAGTGAAAGTCCGGCCCCTGCAACTCACCGTACGCGGTATGCAGCTCATTGAAGCGTGACAAGCCGGTGAACAGATACGCCGCACCGCCGAGGATTTTCTTCAGATCCTCTGGGGTGTTCGCTGTGACATGACTGCCGAACCCACCGGTGGCCATGTTCAGGAATATCTGCCCATCAACCTCCCCCAGATCAATGGCAGTCGGCACGCTATCAAGCAACTCCAGCGCCTGATCGGGTTCCAGGGACACACCCGCCGCACGCGCAAAATCATTGGCGGTACCTAGCGGCATCAATACCAGGCTGGCTTTTATCGAATGCTGCGCCATAGCCTCGGCAATATCGCGCAAGGTGCCATCGCCACCGCCGGCAATGATGTATCGATACCCGGCCGCCAACGCTTCGCCCACCAGCCTTTGCGCATCGCCGGCTTCCCAGGTCAATCGAACAGCCAGCTCCCGACCTCGCTCACGCTGGCTTTCGACGGCGGTGCGAACCGCCTCGTTGAGCACTTGCTTGCCATGCAGAATCAATAGCGCCTTGCGATCGCTCATTACTCACTCCCGGTTTGAATGGCATCTGGGAGATGTTGACCGCGAAGGCTCCGGTAAAAGTCGCCAGAAATCGAATTATTTCCAGTCGGAAAGCCTTGGCCCCCACACGGCAGGACTTTTCTTACAAAACGTTAGGAATCGGCTCAATTGACCGAAAATCTGAATTGGTAGACTTTGAGGATCCAGCTGGACATCACAAGGACGTGCCATGCAACACCAAAACCTCGCATCACCGGCCATCCTGGTCTTGCCGCTCGCAGATAACAAAAATACAGGCCATCGAGCTGAATGCCGTAACAGCACAAAAGCCACGGGAGAAATTGATATGGAACCTCGCGTCACCGAGCTGGAAACACACCTCAAGTGCATACGCCGGGACATTGAAGAAGCCCGGGATGACGTCAAATCCATCAGGCACCGGCTTGTCTATTCCGCCTGCGGAACAGCCGTGATCCTCTGTCTCCTTGGCTGGATCGCCAATAGCCGTTTCGAGCAGGTCATTTCATTGCTTCTGGCCCATTGAGTGGCTCCCACACAAGACCCGACTCAATCAACCGGGTCTTGTGTGACAACGCCGCTGAAGCTATCAGCTCAGGACTTCACTCAGCGGAATGAAGAAAACGCTATCGCCCTGAACCAGCGTGCGACCTTCCAGGACCTCTACCAGTCCATCAGCCCAGGCAGCGCTGCGCAGAACACCGGAACTCTGGTTTTTGTAGATCGTCGCCCTGCCGCTTTCCAGCCGTCCGCGCAAATACTCACGCCGATTGCCTGGCTGGAGCCAGTCAAACCCTGCCGGCACCTGCACCTTCAGCGGCTCAACGTCCATTACCCCCTGACGGCGCAAGAGATAGGGCCTGGTCAACAAGGCAAAGGTCACGAGGGTCGATGCGGGATTGCCCGGCAAGCCAATCACCGGCACACCGCGAAAATGCCCGAACGTCAGCGGTTTACCGGGCTTGATGGCGAGTTTCCAAAGCGTCAGTTCGCCCTCCTCGCGCAAGGCGATGCCCAGAAAATCGGCTTCCCCCACCGATACGCCACCGGTCGAGAGGATCAGGTCGACATCTTTCAACTCACCTAATCGGGTGCGAGTGGTTTCCAGATTGTCCGGCAGAATTCCCGCGTCGACGACCTCACACCCCAAACGCTGCAACCAGCTGCACAACAACACCCGGTTGCTGTTGTAGATCTGTCCTGGTCCCAGCGTCTGCCCCGGCTCAATCAACTCGTCGCCGGTAGACAGCACCGCCACGCGCACCTTTCGAACCACCTCCAGCTCAGCGCATCCCAGGGAGGCAGCCAATCCTTGCTCGATCGGCCCCATCTGCGTACCTGCTGGCAGAATCAGCTCGCCGACAGTGGTTTCCTGGCCTTGCGGACGGATGTTCTGGCCTTGGGTCAAGGCTTGAGTGAAACGTACTCGCTCATCGGCCTGAACCTCGGCGTTCTCCTGCATCTCGACGCAATCGGCACCGGCGGGAACTGGTGCCCCGGTGAAAATGCGCGCACAGGTTCCTGGCTGCAACGGATCGGGGGCCTGGCCGGCAAACACCTTCTGACTGACCGGCAACGGCTCTCCCGTCCAGTCGACCATGCGCAAGGCATAACCATCCATGGCACTGTTGGGCCAGGGCGGCAGATCAAGCGTCGATACCAGATCTTGCGCCAGTACACGCCCCTGTACCTGCGCCAACGGCAAGCGTTCACGCTCGACAATCCTTGAGGCCTCGGCCATTTCCAGCAAGCGCGCCAACGCCTGCTCGACAGGCATCAGGCTGCCAGACTTGCCAGGCTTACCCACGGGATTCACAAGGCGCGGCCTGTTTCAAATGAGGCACGAAATTGCACGGCCGATGCCGCGCATCCAGCTGCTCGGCCAAAATGCCGTCCCAAGCGGTGCGCACGGCATTGGTCGAGCCCGGCAAGCAGCAAACCAGCGTGCCGTTGGCCAGACCGGCCAACGCCCGGGACTGAACGGTCGAGGTACCGATATCGGCAACCGAAATCTGGCGGAACAGCTCACCAAATCCATCGACCTGTTTGTCCAGCAGGCACGCAACGGCTTCCGGCGTGCTATCACGCCCGGTAAAACCGGTGCCGCCGGTGATCAGCACCACCTGCACGACATCGTCGGCAATCCAGTTGGCGACTTGCGCGCGAATTTTGTACAGGTCATCTTTGAGCAACACCCGGGCCGCCAGGTAATGACCGGCAGCGGTCAAGCCGTCGACAAAGGCCTGGCCTGAGGTGTCGGTTTCCAGTGTGCGGGTATCGCTGACAGTCAGCACTGCAATATTCAGCGGTGCGAAAGGTACATCAGCCTTGGCTTTCATAGGCTCGTCCAGTTGTAGGAGAAACAGCCCGGTGTTATATCACAGCGCTCCGTTTTTTCGCCGCCCCCATGGAGGCTTGCCATGACCACGGATTCACAATTGCCACCCTGCTCCATTCTGCTCCTGGCGGGCGGCCGCGGCCAACGTATGGGTGGGCGGGATAAAGGGTTGCTGGACTGGCACGGCGAACCGCTGATTGTGCATCTGCATCGCAAGACCCGCCCGCTGACCGATGACCTGATCATCTCCTGCAATCGTAACCCTGAGAAGTACGCCCCCTACGCCGACCAGTTGGTCCACGATGATGAAGGTGACTTCCCCGGGCCGCTGGCCGGTATTCGCGCAGGCCTGAAAGCTGCTCGCCATACCCATCTGCTGGTCATGCCCTGTGACGTTCCGGGCATTGATGCGGCGCTGATCGGCAATATGCGCGAGGCCGCCAACCTGCATCCGGACAAGCCGCTGATGGTGCGGCATGATCACCACTGGGAGCCGTTGTTGTGTGTGATTCCCGTGCTACACAGGGCAGCATTCGAAAATGCCTGGAACGAGGGTGAGCGCAGCCCTGGCCGGTTGATGCGCAATCTCGGCGCGACCGCGCTGCAATGCCCCGACAACGACCCTCGGCTGGCAAATCTCAACACGCCGGAACTTTTAAGCGGTCATGACACTGTGTCAGACTGATATCGATCAGGAACTTGCGCGGACGCTGCACGTCTCAAGTTCAGCAACCACAGAATTCTTATTCGGAGACACAACTCATGACTCAACGGACCCTCGCCACTTTCATGCTCGCACTGGGCCTTGCCACCCTCGCCGGTTGTGCATCGCCTACAGTGATCACCTTGAATGACGGTCGCGAAATCCAGGCCGTCGACACGCCGCAATTCGACAAGGATTCCGGTTTCTACGAATTCGAACAGCTCGACGGCAAGCAGACCCGCATCAACAAAGATCAGGTTCGGACCGTCAAGGAGCTGTAATCCCGACGCCGCCGGATACAGAAAAGCCCGCTTGATGCGGGCTTTTTCATGCCTGGAGAACAGCGCTTCAGGATTGTGTCCCGATCACCATTGCAGGGTGATTTCACTCTCGAACTCACGCGCCTGGCCCGTGACCGGATCGATAAACTTCAGCCCCTGAGCCAGCAACTTCAAAGGATTGGCGTAGTCATCCTGCGCATCCTTGAGCACCTCGGGGTAAAACGGGTCGTTGCAGATAGCGGCTCCCAACGCCGCCATATGTACCCGTAGCTGATGTTTCTTGCCCGTCACCGGGTAAAGACCATAACGCCAGAGCTCCCCCAGTTTCTCCCTGACTTCGACCGCCGTCTCGGTATTGCTGGCCCCCGGGCCTTCCTGCATGCGGAAGAACGGTTCGCCATCGACCAGTCGGCTTTTATGCACCAATGGAAAAGCCAGGCCGGGCAGCGCCTTTGCAATGGCCTCGTAGCGCTTTTCGATCTGCCGGGTTGGAAACAACGACTGATAAGCCGAACGGGTCTGCGGATTGGCGGAAAACAGCACCAGCCCCGCGGTGTGCCGGTCGATGCGATGCAATGGCACCAGGTGCGGATTGTCCAGGCGACGGATCAAGCGCCGGAGCAGCGTTTGTTCGACGTATTCGCCAGCCGGGGTCACCGGTAGGAAATGCGGCTTGTCGGCGACCACCAGATGCTCATCCGCGTACAGAATCGACTCAATCACCGGGATCGGTTTTTCATCCGGCACTTCGCGAAAATAATGAATCCGCAAACCTTCCCTGTAGGCCAGGTCGAGGGCAATCGGCATGCCCTGCCCATCGAGGACCCGGCCACGGGCAATTCTGTCCAGCCATTGTTCACGACCGATGGCGCTGAAATGCTCGCACAGGCAATCGACAACGGTCTGCCACGGGCCAGGTGGCAAGTAGAGCGTACTGGCCTGACTGTGTGCCGCGGAAAAAGAAGAAGTGGACATACGAAAGCTCTAACCTCAGTGCAGAGCGGCATTATCCAACAGCAAGGGGAATGAACCTAGGGGGCCGTTCTCAATTAGTTTTCCCGGCGCGGCGTGAAAACTAATTGAGAACGCCCCCGAAGATTCCTCAAGCCGGGATCCGCGCGCGCGCCGCCGCTTCGGTGTACTCCTTGAGCCAGCGCAGTACATCGACCGCCTCCCAGCGGGCGGGATCATACAGGGCGTACAACAATCCCTGATAACCCACGACATCGAGTTGCCGGTGATAACCCGCGCGTTGAAACAAGGCTTCGATTTCTGCGAAACAGGTATTGAAATGCGTTTTGTTGAATGGCGTTTTCCCCTCGGTCACCAGACCATCCAGGCGCAACTCAAGGACAGCCTCGCGCACGACGTCCGCGGACATCCGGTTCACGCTATTCTTCAACTGTTCGACATTGACCACGATTCATCCCTCTCACGCCCGGGCTTGCCTGCTCACTCCCGAAAATCAGGAACGGCAAGACAGGCACTTCGAATAACTGTATACGCATACAGTATCCGATCAACACCGAATAAGCCAAGGGGATCAATCGTAAAGTTCGACAGGCGGGACACGCCACCAACGCAAAAACCGCTCAACCCAGGAACGCCACCACCTGATCGGCACTGAAAGGCCAGCCCAGTTCAGCACCGGTATCGACTCGCCGCAACACCGGAATTCGCAGGCTGTAGGCTGCGAACCATGTTTCATCGTCAGCGATATCCACCAGCTCCACCAGCAGGCCGCGCTCGACGAATTCCATCAACATGGCTTCGGCTACTTCACAGAGATGGCATCCAAGGGTGCCGAACAGCTGACATTCGGGAAGCATGAGCGCTCAACCAGAAAATGAAGTGATCATTCTAGGCCTGCCCCGAAAAACCGTCGAGCCATTGCGGCCCCTGCCATGATGCCGCCGACCATGAAAAGACCTGAGTCAGTCCTGGCTCACGGCGCCGATCTTGTGGATCGACAGGTCCGCGCCGTAATACTCTTCTTCCTGACTCAGGCGCAATCCATGCAGCGCCTTGATCACGCCATACACTGCAAACCCGCCGGCCAGTGCCACAGTGATGCCCAGCGCAGTGCCGATCAACTGGCTGATCAGGCTGACCCCGCCCAACCCGCCCAAAGCGGTCTGGCCGAAAATGCCGCAGGCGATGCCGCCCCACACGCCGCACAAACCATGCAACGGCCACACACCCAACACATCGTCGATGTGCCATTTGCCTTGGGCCGCGGTAAAGCACCAGACAAACAGCGCCCCCGCGACGGCACCGGTGACCAGCGCCCCCACAGGATGCATCAGGTCGGAACCGGCACAGATTGCCACGAGCCCCGCCAACGGGCCGTTGTGCAGAAAGCCGGGGTCATTGCGCCCGACAATCAGCGCCGCCACCGTACCGCCAACCATGGCCATCAACGAATTCACCGCCACCAGTCCGCTGGCACCTTGCAGGGTTTGCGCGCTCATGACGTTGAAGCCGAACCAGCCAACAATCAGGATCCACGAGCCCAGGGCCAGAAACGGGATGCTCGATGGCGCGAACGCGACCAGCCGACCGTCGCGATAGCGGCCATTACGCGGTCCGAGCAACAACACCGCCGCCAGTGCCAGCCAACCGCCCATGGCATGCACCACCACCGATCCTGCGAAGTCATGGAAACCGGCGCCAAAGCGCTCCAGCAACCAGGCTTGCAGACCCAGGTTGCCGTTCCAGACAATGCCTTCGAAGAACGGATAGATGAACGCGACGATCAATGCGGTTGCACACAACTGGGGAACAAACCGGGCGCGCTCGGCGATGCCTCCGGAAATGATCGCCGGGATCGCCGCGGCAAAGGTCAGCAGGAAGAAAAACTTCACCAGGCCATAACCATGGTCGGCATTGAGCACCGCCGCTGGTTGCATGAACGTCACGCCATAGGAAATCCAATAGCCTATAAAGAAGTAAGCCAGTGTCGAAACGGCGAAGTCGCTGAGGATTTTCGACAACGCATTGACCTGGTTTTTCTGTCGCACGGTTCCTACTTCGAGAAAGGCGAAACCGGCGTGCATGGCCAGAACCATGACCGCACCGATCAGAATGAACAGCGTGTTGGAGCTATGGACCAGGGTGTCCACAGCGCTTTGCAGGTTTTCCATGGGATGGGCAGACCTTATGGCAGAAAAAAGCACCAAAGCAGTTCGCGATGACTGGCCATGCACCAAGTTGCAGCTTCAAGACATCAGCGCACTGATCTCGTTGAACCACTTTGGCGCACGGACGCCGTCCAGGAAAAACGCGCCCCCGGACGTTTACGCGAGTTTTTGATTGTTGGTCCTACGGTTTTACTGAAATCATGCCCGGCAATAGCGCAATGGTGCGGACCGGCGCACCACGACTCAGCAAAAGTTGTACCAGTCATTTGTACTGAACCTTCGCCGAAGGCTCATACTCGAACGCATCAGAAAGCCACTTAAGGAGATCCACCATGGCCCGCCCCCAGGCAAAGACTGCTCAAGAAATCCTGATGAACGACTTTCAGACACTGGTCAGTGACACCGAACGCTTGCTGGAGCACACCGCGACCCTGGCCGGCGATCAGGCCGACGAGTTGCGCGAGCAGATCCACGAAAGTCTCTTGCGTGCCCGTGAAACCCTGAAGCTGACCGAAGACTCCCTGCGCGAACGCGGCAAGGCTGCTGTCACCGCCACGGAAGACTATGTCCAGGCCAACCCTTGGCAATCTGTCGGGATCGCGGCCGGCGTGGGTTTCCTGATCGGCCTGCTGGCCAGCCGGCGCTGATATGTCGATCGGCGAATCCGGCCCGTCCGTGACGGGAACCAGCTCCTCATCGCGGCGCCTGGGTGCTGCCTTCCTTGGGTTGCTGCACAGCCATGTCGAGCTGTTCGGCATCGAACTGCAGGAACAAAAAGCCCGCACCGTCAGCCTCTTGCTGTTTGCGGGCCTGGCGCTGGTGTTTGCGTTGCTGCTGTTGGTGGGGCTGTCGACGCTGGTGCTTATCGTGTTCTGGGACACGTATCGCCTGACCGCCATCATCGGGCTCTGTGTGTTCTACTCCCTCGCCGCCATATTCTGTGGAATGCGCTTGAGAGCGGCGATTTTCGATGAGTCCTCGCCCTTCCATGGCACCCTGGAAGAGCTGGCCAACGATCGGGAGCGCCTGCTGCCATGAACCTGCCTGAATTGCCACAAAACAGCTCACGCACGGAAATGCGCAAGGCCCTGATCCGCCTGCGCATGGAAATGCACCGCCAGGAAATCCGCCACGAATCCTCGCAACTGCTGCAGCCCTTGCAACGGGTGCGCGGGATGACGCAACACCTGCAGGACGGCTTCGGCATCAAGCACGCTCCACTCTGGGGCGTGGCCGCCGTCACCTTGCTGGGCTTTCTGACCGGCAAGGGTGCGAAAAACGGGGGTGGCCTCAGCAGTCTGACCCGGCTGATCCGCCTCGGCACCACACTGGGGCCGCTGATCAAACTGATCATGCAAGGCTCTTCGCGCAAAGACTGATCAGTTTCTTTCTGGCTGCATGCTTGCAAAGTCGACGGGATGCGCTCCTCTATCGAGGGGTGCAATCCTGTGCGCCTACCCGGTCAACAGGCACCCTCCAGAAAATGATCTTGCAAGGAGGCCTCGATATCAACGCCGCCGGGTTGTAGTTCCGCTTGCAGGTCATGGCGCGAAACGGGAAGCTAGGCCATCAGACACCTGACGGAGTGACCCGCCTTGGATTGGCATACCCTGCTTACCCGCGAACGCCTCGGAAAACCTTTGCACAGCCCGGAAGAACTCGGCCGCAGCCCTTTTCACAAAGACCACGACCGCATCATTTTCTCGGGAGCTTTCCGCCGTCTCGGGCGCAAGACCCAGGTCCATCCGGTGTCCAGCAACGATCACATTCATACGCGCCTGACCCACTCGCTGGAAGTCAGTTGTGTGGGGCGCTCACTGGGCATGCGCGTCGGCGAAACCATCCGCAGGACCCTGCCCGAATGGTGCGAACCCAGCGACCTGGGGATGGTGGTGCAATCGGCCTGCCTGGCACACGACATCGGCAACCCGCCGTTCGGCCATTCCGGTGAAGACGCGATCCGCCATTGGTTCCAGCAAGCCGCCGGCCGTGGCTGGCTGGATGCAATGAGTGAAGCCGAGCGCAATGACTTCCTGAATTTCGAAGGCAATGCCCAAGGCTTTCGGGTACTCACCCAACTTGAGTATCACCAGTTCGACGGCGGCACCCGCCTGACCTATGCAACGCTGGGCACGTACTTGAAGTATCCATGGACGGCCAGGCACGCCGACTCGCTGGGCTACAAGAAACACAAGTTCGGCTGTTATCAGAGCGAGCTGCCACTGCTGGAGCAGATCGCCCAAAAACTCGGCCTGCCACAACTGGAGGAGCAACGCTGGGCGCGGCACCCGCTGGTGTACCTGATGGAGGCCGCCGACGACATCTGCTATGCGCTGATCGACCTGGAAGACGGCCTGGAAATGGAGTTGCTGGAATACGCCGAAGTCGAATCCCTGCTGTTGGGCCTGGTGGGCGATGACTTGCCGGAGACCTATCGCCAGCTCGGTCCGGACGATTCGCGCCGACGCAAACTGGCTATCCTGCGCGGTAAAGCCATCGAGCACTTGACCAATGCTGCGGCCCGCGCCTTCGTCGAGCAACAGGATGCGCTGCTGGCCGGTACACTGTCCGGCGATCTGGTGGAACACATGCACGGTCCCGCCAAGCGTTGCGTGCTCAATGCCAAGGACATGGCCCGCAAGAAAATCTTCCAGGACAAGCGCAAGACCCTGCATGAGATCGGCGCCTACACCACGCTGGAAATCCTGCTCAACGCCTTTTGCGGTGCCGCGCTGGAACAGCACAATGGGCGTACACCGTCGTTCAAGAGCCGCCGCATCCTTGACCTGCTGGGCAACAATGCACCCGATCCTCACGGCCCGTTGCACACTTCGTTTTTGCGCATGATTGATTTCATCGCCGGCATGACCGACAGCTATGCCAGTGACATGGCCTTGGAAATGACCGGCCGCGCCAGGCACTGAGGTGTATCGATTGATCAGCCATTACGGCATTCGTTATGGCTGATACCCCCTTCAGCATCCAACTGCACTCAAGTTTCGTCGAATTGCCCTACAGCACATGTCGAGCAAACTGATCGCTTGCCCGGTACTCTCGCGAAACAATCGCCCTCCCTTCCGTTCGACAGATGAAGTGCGCGCCATGGCCGAAGACGATCTACGCATCCTCGTGGTGGAAGACCATCCCTTCCAACTGATAGCCACTCAATGCCTGCTGGAAAGTTATGGCTTCACCCGGCTGACGACAACCGACAGCGCCAAAGGCGCCCTGCTGCAACTGCTCGGGGCCGACCAACCGTTCGACATCCTTTTATGCGATCAATGCCTGCCCGACCTGACGGGACTCGATCTGGTCCGGTTCGCCAGCCAGCGAGGGTTGATCAGGCAGGCGATCATTCTCAGTAGCCTGACGACATCTGAACTGGATGAGCTTGAAAAAACGGCCTCTGAACAGGGGCTGCCATTATTGGGTTATTTGATAAAACCACTGAAACAATCTGAATTTAGAGACTTGTTGACCTCAGCACCACTATAGAAAAAAACATATAAAAACTGACAAACATACATTGAAAAGCTTACAAACAACTTCCATTTAAAGCACACCCGCATGTTGGACTTCTTTCAGCCTTCCTAATAAGAAACCTAGTTAATACGTAGTCCCATTCTTTTTCATCTGTAGGATTTTTCCTATATTGCTGCTACAGACTGGTCAGTTCATGCGTCCCTCCAAGTATCTGAGCTATGGTGCGCGCTTTATTTGAGCTCGCATGGGACTTGATTATGAACTCCGTTTTTATTGTCGACGATCACCCGGTTATCCGCCTTGCCGTTCGAATGTTACTGGAACATGAAGGTTACAAAGTCGTCGGCGAAACTGACAATGGGGTCGATGCCATGCAGATGGTTCGCGAATGCATGCCCGACCTGGTCATTCTCGACATCAGCATTCCAAAACTGGATGGCCTGGAAGTGCTATCCCGATTCAATGCAATGAGCACCCCTCTTAAAACCCTTGTACTGACAGCACAGTGTCCGACACTTTTCGGTATTCGCTGCATGCAATCGGGTGCATCGGGCTATGTCTGCAAACAAGAGGACATCAGTGAACTGGTCAGCGCCATAAAAGCGGTATTTGCAGGTTACAACTATTTTCCGAGCGAGGCTTTGAACCCCATCCGCGGAGATGAAACACGCTGCATGGAACTGGAACTGTTCAAATCCGTAAACGACCGGGAACTGATGGTCTTGCAACTTTTTGCCCAAGGCCGCACAAACAAGGAAATAGCCAAGGGCATGTTTCTGAGCAACAAGACCGTGAGCACCTACAAAAAGCGCCTCATGCAGAAACTCAAAGCCAAATCCCTGGTTGAACTGATCGAGATGGCAAAACGTAACGCACTCGTGTGAGAACCTGGATGCCCAGACGTTTGAAGGTCTATCTGATTCAATTGACCGCAGGTCTATGCGTGAGCACCTCGTTGTTCGGGGCACCGGGCAATGAAAACTACACGCTGCTCAGCCGCTCGAAGGTCGGAGCGCTGGAGGTTCGGCTGGATGAATCCCAGCGACAATGGATAAAACAAAAAAACCAACTGACGCTCGGTACGTCGGCCCCGGACTATCCTCCATTCGACCTGACCACCAGTGGTCAGGACTATGAAGGTTTTACCGCCGATTACGCCGGCCTCCTGGAAAAAGTAACCGGTCTGCCTGTCACGGTTCAGCGTTTCGATTCCCGAGGGGCCGCGATCACTGCGCTGGAAAATGGCGAAGTCGATCTGCTCGGCACCGCCAATGGATTCGAAGCTGGCAACGCCGACATTGCACTGTCCATACCCTATGCCGTCGACCAACCCGTATTGGTCACCCGCGAAGGGGAAACACGATCCCTCACCGATGGCCTGGCCGGATTGCGCCTGAGCATGGTGTATCACTACTTGCCGCTGGCGGAAGTCAAGGCGTTGTATCCGAAGGCGATCATCACGTCTTATCCGTCCTACCAGAATGCGATCAATGCCGTTGCTTTCGATCAGGCGGACGTGTTTCTCGGTGACACCATTTCAACTCACTACATGATCAACAAGGGGTATCTGAACAACATCCGCATGGCCAACTTCGGCAAACATGAAGCCTTTGGCTTCAGCTTCGCCGTCAACCGGAACAACCCTGAGCTGCTCGGCATCATCAACGCCATGATCACGGCCATCCCCTCCAGTGAACGAGAAAACATCGCCAAACGCTGGAGCGCCGGTAGCGACATTCTGCTGACCGATCAAAAACTGCAACTCACTGACCGCGAAGAACGCTGGCTGAGCCACCACCCGGTTGTGCGCGTTGTCGTCAACGAAGCCTTTGCGCCACTGACATTTTTCGATAGCAATGGCAATTTTCGCGGGGTCACCGCAGATTTGCTTGAGCTTATCAGGCTGCGTACCGGCTTGCGCTTCGATATCCGGAGCAGTCGAAGCGATGACGAGATGATCAAACAGATCAAGGACAACAAGGTAGATGTGATCGCCGCGTTGCTCCCCAGTGCCGAACGTCAAACCCTGCTGAACTTTACCCGCCCCTTTCTGGAAAATTCCTACGTCCTGCTGACCCGCAAGGCCGCCGACAGCTCGACCAACCTCGCGCAGCTACAGGATAAGCGCCTGGCCATTGCCCGCGGCAATCCAATCATCGATTACCTGCGCAGAGAGTTTCCCCGAATCAATTTGATCGAAACCCCGGACACCTTCAGCGCCGTGGAGTTGCTCGCCGAAGGCCAGGCAGAGGGCGCGGTGAACTCACTGGTCATTGCCAATTACTTTATTTCCTCGCGGCTGTTCGAGCACACATTGCAAATCAGCACCACCATCGGCACCGAGCAGGCAGCGTTTTCCCTTGCCACCGCTCGGGGCGCCAAAGAGCTGAACGCCATTCTCGACAAGGCATTGCTGAGCATCTCGCCGGAAGAACTGGGCATCATCAACAGTCGCTGGCGCGGCTATTCGGCGTCCTCGCAAAGCACCTGGCGCAACTATCAAAGACTGTTCTATCAAATCGTCATCGGTGCCGGTGTGCTATTGCTGATTTCCATTGCGTGGAACGACTACATGCGACGCCAGATCAAGCAGCGCAAGGCCGCCGAGCGTGCACTGAACGACCAGTTCGAGTTCATGCGATCGCTGGTCAATGGCACGCCCCATCCGATCTACGTACGTGATCGCCAGGGGCTGCTGCAAAGTTGCAACGACAGTTACCTGCAAGCGTTCTGCGCCCGGCGTGAAGATGTCATTGGCAAAAGCGTCATGCAGGGATCGATGAGCAATGTGTTCGAAGCCCGGGAGTACCAGGCCGACTACCAGCGCGTAGTGGCCGAGGGCAGACCGTTGATCGTCGATCGCGAGCTGCACATTGGTGGCCGGCGGCTGACGATCTATCACTGGATTCTTCCCTATCGGGATTCCAGCGCAAAAGTGCAAGGCATTATCGGTGGCTGGATCGACATCAGCGAACGGCGGCAACTGCTCGACGATCTGCGTTGCGCGAAAGAACGCGCCGATAACGCCAACCGGGCCAAAAGCACGTTTCTGGCCACGATGAGCCATGAGATCCGCACGCCGATGAATGCAATCATCGGCATGCTTGAACTGACACTCAAGCGTCTTGATCATCAGCACCCGGAGCGTCCGGCCATCGATGTCGCGTACAACTCGGCGAATGGGTTGCTGGAATTGATCGGCGACATTCTCGACATCGCCAGAATCGAATCAGGACGCTTGAGCCTGACTCCGGAGCGGGTTGATCCGGGTGAACTTGTGACCTCGGTCGTGCGGATTTTCGAAGGTCTGGCCCGACAGAAGGAACTCGAGCTGATGCTGGAGTTTTCATCGGCGAACCCGACCTTCGATGTGTTGCTGGACCCATTGCGCTTCAAACAGGTGCTGTCCAACCTGATCAGCAATGCCATCAAGTTTACCGAGCAAGGCCAGGTCCGGGTCATTGTCGACCTGCACCCGGCAACGCAACCTGAGCATGTGCAGATGCGGGTGCAGGTTCACGACAGTGGTATCGGGATCAGCGAACAGGATCAACAACGCCTGTTCGAACCCTTCGCTCAGGCCGACCACGCCATGCAATCGGCCAGGGGAGGCGCAGGGTTGGGGCTGGTGATCAGCCGCAATCTCTGTGAGATGATGGGCGGCAGTCTGCAATTGCGCAGCGAGCCGGGCATCGGTACCCAAGTGGAGGTGTTGCTGCAGCTGGAAACGTTGCCGCTGCAACAGTCGGCCCGTGCGGTCGAAACCCAAGTCGTCGTTGCTACAACCCCATTGAATGTTCTGGTAGTCGACGATCACTCGGCCAATCGATTGCTCACGTGCCAGCAACTGGAGTTTCTTGGGCATCGATTTACCGTCGCAGCCGATGGACAGGAGGGATTGGAGGCATGGAAGGACCAGCCTTTTGATCTGGTGATCGCCGATTGCAACATGCCGGTCATGAACGGTTATGAGCTTGCCCGTGCCATTCGCCAACATGAGCGACAACTCCATCGTCCTCCCTGCACCGTTCTCGGCTTTACCGCCAACGCCCAACCGGAAGAAATACAACGCTGCAAACAGGCTGGAATGGACGACTGCCTGTTCAAACCCCTCAGCCTCGGAGCCTTGAGTCAATGGGTGCAAGGCATTGAACCAACCCATGTAGCCCCGGCGTTCAGCCTTCACGGGTTGAAACTGCTGACCGGGGGCAACCCGAAATTGAACCGACGATTGCTGAACGAGTTGGTGAACAGCAACCGCCAGGATCTGCCAACGCTGCTGTCGCTATCCAGCTCTGGGGATACGCAAGCGCTGCAGGACATTGCCCACAAAATCAAAGGCGCAGCCCGGATAGTACAAGCCTCCCGACTGATCGACCGCTGCGAGGCACTCGAAGCCGCCTGTCATGAGGATTCCGATCGCGAAAAAGTGGCCGGATGCTGCAAATCCATGGAGTGCACCATGCTCGAACTGGAGGACGCGTTGCTACGTCAGATCGAGCATTACGACGAAGGCAAACTGCCAGAGCCTTAACTATGCTTGGTCCCTCAGCGGTGTGTTGACCATCATGGAGAAACCCGCAATGCCTGACCCACTGCGCACGGATCCACGCCGGTTTCCGCTGCATGTCCATATCAGCGTGATGTTCACCTTTTTGCTGTTGCTGACCGGGGCGGTGCTGGGGCTTTTCAACTACCGGCAAACCACACAGATCATCTTGTCCAGCAGCGAAAAACTCTTCAACCGCATTGAGCAGGATGTCCGCCTGGACCTGCACGCGACCTATGACCCCATTCGTCATCTGTTGAGCCTGCTGGCACTCAATCCGGCGGGCCAGTCCCCTGATCTGGAACAGCGCCTGGCACTGCTCGAACCGTTCAGCCAGTCACTCGAGGACAACCCCAACCTGGCTTCACTGTACCTGGGCTACGACAATGGTGACTTTTTCATGGTCCGCCCGCTGCGCACCCCGGAGGTCAAAGCCCTGGTCAAGGCTCCGGACACGGCGGTTTTCCAAGTCTGGAGCATCGAGCACGACAGCAACGGCCAGCCCCACTCCCAGTCGTTGTTTTTCGACCGGAGCCTGGCACTTGTCAGCCGTCAGGACAACCTGAACGACACGTACGACCCACGCAACCGCGCCTGGTTTACCAGCGCCCGCGGCGACAACGACCAGATCACGACCGAACCCTATATCTTCTTTTCCACCCACAACATCGGCACGACGCTGGCCCGACGCAGCGGCGACAAGGCAATCCTGGCCGCCGACCTGACTCTGGCCGAACTCAGCGCGACCCTGGCCAAGCACGTCGTGACCCCCAGTACCGAAATCGTGCTGTTCGATGCCGAAGGCAATGCCATTGCCTACCCCGACAGCCGCAAGCTGATCATCGATGATCAGACGTCCCGCCTGGTCAAGGCGGCGGACCTGAGCCCCGGCCTGGACGCGTTGCTCAATAGTCCCCCTCAGGGCAGTCGCCTGAACGCCAACGGCCGGCAGTGGATCGTGGCCCGCAGCCGCATGCAGGAAGGCGGCCCCCAAGGCCTGCAAATGGCGCTGCTGGTACCGGAAGACGAGTTGCTCGTCGACGCTTACCGGATGCGCTGGCAGGGTGCGCTGATTACCCTGGCAACCTTGCTGTTATGCGTGCCGTTGGGTTGGCTGACATCAAGAATCCTGGTCAAACCCTTGCGCGCCCTGGTGCAGGAGGCCGATGCGATTCGCAGTTTCGATTTCAATTTTCCGCTTTCCCGTCGCTCGCCGGTGCTCGAAGTCGACCAGTTGAGTGTGTCGATGGCACGAATGAAAGACACCCTGGCGAGCTTCTTCCAGATCACTGACAGCCTCAGCGCCGAAACCCGTTTCGCCCCGCTGCTGGAACGGGTGTTGTTTGAAACCGTGAAAATCGGCCAGGCCCAGGCCGGCCTGATCTATCTGCGCGAAGGTGATGGCGAGCACATGAAACCCCACGGGCTGGTCATCAATAACACCGCCGAAAACCTGCAAGACTTCGACATCCGCGGACACTCGCTCGAGAACCCGCAAAGCCCCCCATGGCTGCACCAGTTGGCCAACGTCGACAATGTCGTCAGCAACCTGGGGTTCGAGCAGGCGGGTGATCTGCAGAAAATCCTGCTCGCGCTGGAAAGCCCTCGGGTCCATCTGATCGGGATCCGCCTGCACAATCGCCACAACGAAACCGTGGGTCTGCTGGTGTTGCTCTTGGCCGACAGCGGCGAGCAGAGCGATCTGGACAAGCTGCGGCCGGACCGCATTGCGTTTCTCCAGGCGGTGTCCGGCGCGGCTGCCGTGTGCATCGAAAGCCAGCGCCTGCAAGCCCGGCAAAAACAGCTGCTGGACGCCTTCATTCAACTGCTGGCCGGCGCCATCGACGCCAAAAGCCCCTACACCGGCGGCCATTGCCAGCGCGTGCCGGAACTGACCCTGATGCTCGCCCAAGCGGCGGCAGCGAGCCAGGAACCCGCCTTCAGCGCCTATCAGCCGACCGAAGATGAATGGGAGGCACTGCACATCGCCGCCTGGCTGCACGATTGCGGCAAGGTCACCACCCCGGAATATGTCGTCGACAAAGCCACGAAGCTGGAAACCCTGACCGATCGTATCCACGAAATCCGTACCCGCTTCGAGGTACTCAAGTGCGATGCCTGGATCAGCTACTGGCGGGGCATTGCCCTGGGCGGTGACGAGCAACCGTTGGCGGAACTGCGCAATGCCAGCCTGGCCGGGCTCGATGACGATTTCGCCTTCGTTGCCCGCTGCAACCTCGGCGGCGAAGCCATGGCCGACGCTGACCTGCAACGCCTGCGCCGCCTGGCTGAACGAACCTGGACCCGGACCCTGGATGACCGGCTGGGCGTGTCCTGGGAAGAAAACCGGCGTCAGGCCCGAACGCCCGCCCCCAACCTGCCCGCCAGCGAACCGTTACTGGCGGACAAACCCGAGCACCTGTTCGAACGCAGCGAAAACGAAGTGATACCGCAAGACAATCCCCTGGGCTTCAAGCTCGACGTTCCGCCCCACAAATACAACCGGGGCGAGTTGTACAACCTGAGCATTGTCCGGGGCACCCTGACGAGCGAGGAGCGGTATGTCATCAATAACCACATCGTTCAGACGATACTGATGCTCAACCATCTGCCGTTCCCCGAGCACTTGCGCAGCGTCGCGGAAATAGCCGGCGGGCACCACGAAAAAATGGACGGCACCGGGTATCCGAAACGCTTGAAGCGAAAAGAAATGAGCCTGCCGGCGCGGATGATGGCGATTGCCGATATTTTCGAAGCGTTGACGGCCGCCGACCGCCCCTACAAAAAAGCCAAGACCTTGAGCGAGGCGCTGGGCATCATGGCGTTCATGTGCCGTGATGCCCACATCGACCCGGAGCTGTTCGGGCTGTTCATCAAGGCACAGATCTATTTGCAGTACGCCAGGCGCTTCCTCGACCCCGAGCAGATCGATGCGGTGGACGCGTCGGGTCTGCTGACCAAGGCCGGCCTGGCGTCTTGATCAGCAGTCGGTCAGGCGCAGGAAAATCGCCGCCAGCTGTTCGATTCCAGCCTGGTCCTGCGCGGTGAAGCGCGCGAGTTTCGGACTGTCGAGGTCGAGCACACCGATCAATCGGCCGTCCTTGACCAACGGCACCACCAGTTCGCTGTTCGAGGCACTGTCGCAAGCAATGTGACCGGGAAACGCGTGCACATCTTCGACTCGTTGGGTCTGCAGGGTGGCTGCCGCCGCCCCGCAAACGCCACGACCGAACGGAATCCGCACGCAAGCGATCTGCCCCTGAAACGGGCCCAGCACCAGTTCTTCATTACGGTTGAGGTAGAAACCGGCCCAGTTCAAATCATCGAGTTGATTGAACAGAAACGCCGAGAACTGTGCGGCATTGGCGATGAAATCCCGCTCGTCCGCCAGCAATGATTCCAGCTGCGCGTGTAGCATGCCGTAGCCTTCGAGGCCCTGGCCGCTCTTTTGTAAATCGATCATGCCTTGTGCTCCAACAGTTTCAGCCCGACCCAGTAACGGGCAAATTGATAGGCGCAACGCCCATTGCGGTTGCCTCGGCCGGTGGCCCAGCGTACCGCCAGAATGTCCAGCTCTTCGGTGCGCTGCCACGCCAGTCCGGCCTTGCCCGCCAACTGGCCGATCCAGTGCTCGACGACGTCGAGGAAGTGTTCCTGGGTAAACGGATAGAACGACAGCCACAGGCCGAAGCGGTCCGACAGTGCGATCTTGTCTTCCACCGCCTCACTCGGATGCAGTTCGCCGTCGACCCGTTTCCAGTTTTCGTTGTCACTTTCCTTTTCCGGCACCAGGTGGCGACGGTTGGACGTGGCGTACAACAAAACGTTGTCCGGCGCCTGTTCCAGGGAGCCATCAAGGACGCTCTTGAGCACTCGGTAATCCCCCTCGCCCGACTCGAACGAGAGATCATCGCAAAACAGCACGAAACGCTGGGGCAGTTTGCCGATCTGTTCGACCACCCGCGGCAGGTCTGCCAGGTGATCACGCTCAATCTCGATCAAGCGCAAACCGGCGTGAGCGTGTTCGGCCAACAAGGCGCGCACCAGCGACGACTTGCCGGTGCCGCGCGAGCCCCAGAGCAAGGCATGGTTGGCCGGCATGCCGTCAAGGAATTGCCGGGTATTGCGCCCAAGCTGCTCGACTTGCCGATCGACGCCGATCAGGTCCGACAAACGCATGTCGAGGCTGACCTCCAGCGGCATCAGATAACCGCCGCGCGACTCACGCTGCCAGCGCGCGGCCAGGCATTGCGTCCAGTCGATGGCTGGCCGTGGCGCCGGCAGCAACGGCTCGATACGGGCCAGAACGGCATCGGCGCGTTCAAGAAAAGCATTCAATCGGGAATCCACGACTTCTCCTCGGGCACGTTCACGGTAATGATGGTGATACAGCGACGAAACACAGCGTCACACAAGCGGCTACCCCCGCGGTACAGCCCTCGCGAGAACATCAGCAGGCAGGCATGATCGACTATGCTTGAGCAGCGAAAGGAAACGGAAGTGGTTCACCCCCCCATGGACATCAAATTCACCAACCGGCTGTCATTCAAGCAAGCCCGGCTTACCGTGCTGGTCGGTTTCATTCTGGGCACGCTGCTCAGCCTGCTGCAAATAGGCATCGATTATGCCAGTGAAGACGCCTCCATCAATCGTGAAATCCTTTCATTGCTGGAAATCAGCCACAACCCGGCCTCGCGAATCGCCTACAACATCGACGCCGAACTCGCCAAGGAACTGACCCTGGGCCTGCTGCGCTCGCCAGCGATCATTAGCGCAAAACTGATCGACAACAACGGCACCGTGCTGGCCAACGTCAAGCGACCCGGTGTGGAAAACGGTTACAGGATGCTCAGTGACTTCCTGTTCGGCGCCAGCCGACAGTTCGAAGACCGGCTTTACCTGGATAATTTACCCAACGAATCCCTGGGTACGCTGCGGCTGAAAGTCGATACTTACGCCTTCGGCAACCGGTTCCTGCGCCGGGCCGAAGTGACCCTGCTCAATGGTTTCGCCCGCAGCCTGCTGCTGTCCGGCATCCTGCTGGCGCTGTTCTATGTGATGCTGACCAAACCCCTGGTGCGGGTCATCCGTGAACTCAGCGGTCGCGACCCGAGCAGCACCGAGCCGACCTCGCTGGAGTGTCCCGCCGGGCACGCCAACGATGAGATCGGCGTGTTGGTCAAGGTTGCCAACCAGCAATTCAGGAACATCGCCACCGAAATCCAGCAGCGGCGCAACGCGGAAAACCGCCTGACCGAGTACCTGGGCCAACTGGAAAACATCGTCTCGGCCCGCACTGCCGAACTCAAGGCGATCAACGACCGGCTGAGCCAATCCAACGAGGAACTGGAAGCCGCCCGCAGCACAGCACTGGACATGGCCGAAGCCCGCTCGGTGTTCCTGGCCAACATGAGCCATGAAATCCGCACGCCCCTCAATGGCTTGCTCGGGATGATCGCGCTATCCCTCGACGGACCGCTCAATGCCGAACAACAGCAGCAACTGTCGATCGCCCATGACTCGGGTAAAGTGCTGGTGGAATTGCTCAACGATATTCTCGATTTGTCGAAGTTCGATGCCGGCCAACTCGAACTCGAACACATCCCCTTCGACCTGGGCTCGCTGATCGAAGACACCGCCAACCTGTTGTCGCAGAACGCCGCCCCTAGCGTCGAACTGACCTGCCTGATCGATCCGCATTTCCCGGCACTGGTGCTCGGCGATCCGACCCGGGTGCGGCAGATCGTCAGTAACCTGCTGTCCAACGCCCTCAAGTTCACCCGTTTCGGGCGGGTCGACGTGCGCCTGTCGACGTTCGGCGACGGCGTCAGGATCGAAGTCTGCGACACCGGCATCGGCATCCCTCAGGAGGCCCAGGTCAAGATCCTCCAGCCTTTCACCCAGGCCGGTGCCGGTATTACCCGTCAATTTGGCGGCACCGGGCTGGGCCTGGCCCTGACCTATAACCTTTGCGAAGCCATGCAGGGGCGCCTGACCATCAGCTCCGAGGCGGGTTTTGGCAGCCAGTTCTGCGCGGAGTTGCCATTGCCCAGCCATACCCGTGCAATGCCAGCTGTTTCACTCAGGGGCAAAGTCATTGCCATCACAGCCGCCAGCAGCGGACTGGGGGAACTGTTGAACAGCCTGTTGCCTGTCTGGGGGCTGGACTATGAACGGCGTTCCATGGATGACCCATTGCTTGGCCTGGCAGCCGACGTGCTCATCACCGACTGCCCCGAATGCCTGTTCAGTTTGCGCCCCACTCTCAGCGCGCCAATCCTGCTGATCACCGCGTATGGCAACTTCATGCCCAGCGAAGAGGTCAACGCACTCGCCCCCTTGCAACAGCAGGCCCGCCCTTTGGCCCGCAGTATGCTACTTCAAACGTTGCGCAGGATCCTGCAACCGCAAACCCAACCGGTCAACGAGGCTCGACTCGACACACAATGCCCGCAACGCCGCGGGCGCGTACTGTTAGTGGAAGACAACCCGGTCAACCAGTTGGTGGCCAAGGGCATGCTCGGCAAACTCGGCTGCGAGGTCACCACCGCCGCTCATGGTGGCGAGGCACTGGATCAACTCGAGCAACGGGATTTCGACCTGGTGCTGATGGACTGCAACATGCCGGTAATGGACGGCTATGAAGCCAGCCGGCAAATCCGCCGCAGCGGACGCTGGCCCCAACTACCCATCGTTGCCCTGACGGCCAACGCCATGTCGGAGGAGCGTGAACGCTGTCGTGCCGCGGGCATGAGCGACTACCTGGCCAAACCCTTCCGGCGCGAAGAACTGGCCGCCCTGCTGGACCTGTGGATCCCCGCTATGACAGCGCCTTGATCTGCCCCAACAGGTGATCGAGGCCATCGCGCAATTCGTTGAGACGATTCAGATCGACCCCGCTGTCGCACAACAGGCGCGCCTTGAGTGGCCCAACCTGTTCGCGCAAGGCCGTGCCGGCTGGCGACAGGCTCAGGTGCACTTCACGTTCATCGCGCGCCGAACGCTGACGCTGCACCAGTTGCAGTTGTTCCAGGCGCTTGAGCAAGGGTGTCAGCGTGCCGGAATCCAGAGCCAAACGCTCGCCCAATGCCTTGACGGTCGGTTGCTCCGGGGTCGCTTCCTGCCACTCCCATAAAACCAGCATCGCCAGGTACTGAGGGTAAGTCAGGCCCAACTGATCGAGCATTGGCTTGTAGCCGCGAATCACCGCCCGGGATGCCGCGTACAGCTTGAAGCACAACTGGCTGTCGAGCTTCAGGGAATCGACTGACAAGGTGTTCATTTGAGCAGGGCTTCGATCTCGCGGGTCAGGTCCTGCGGCTTGGTCGCCGGAGCGAAGCGCTTGACCAGTTGCCCGTCCTTGCCGATCAGGAACTTGGTGAAGTTCCACTTGATGCCCTGGGAACCCAGCACCCCCGGTGCGCGCTTTTTCAATTGCACGAACAGCGGATGGGCATCGGCACCATTGACGTCGATCTTTTTGAACAGCGGGAAGCTGACACCGAAGTTCAGCTCGCAGAACTCGGAGATCGCCCCTTCATTGCCCGGCTCTTGCTTGCCGAACTGGTTGCAGGGAAAGCCGAGCACCACCAGGCCCTGGTCCTTGTAGGTCTGCCACAGCTCTTCCAGGCCTTTGTACTGCGGAGTGAAACCGCACTTGCTGGCCGTGTTGACCACCAACACGGCTTTGCCGGCGAAATCCGCCAGAGTCTTTTGCTCACCCTTGATCGTGGTGCAAGGAATGCTCAGCAGGTTGTCGCTCATGTTTGAGGTTCCGATTGAATGGAAGAGATAACAAAATAGCGAGCAATTGAATTGTGTGCAATTTAAATTATCGAACGCCAATCCACTGTAGGAGCGAGCTTGCTCGCGATGGACCAGAGAACAACTCGGGGCACCAGGCTTCCCGCGTTATCGTTGACGACCATTGCGAGCAAGCTCGCTCCTACAGGGCTCCCATTACACGCGCGGCACCAGGTCCAGGCACACCGAATTGATGCAGTAACGCAGGCCCGTTGGCGGCGGGCCGTCAGGAAAAACGTGCCCCAGGTGCGCGTCGCATTTGGCGCAGACCACTTCGGTGCGGATCATGCCGTGGCTGACATCACGGATTTCGGTCATGGCGCTGTCGCCGATCGGCGCGTAGAAGCTCGGCCAGCCGCAACCCGAGTCGAACTTGGTTTTGGAGTCGAACAGCGGCTCGTTACAGCAGATGCAGTGGTAGATACCGTCGGTCTTGGTGGCGTTGTACTTGCCGGAAAACGGTCGTTCGGTGCCTTTGAGGCGGCACACGTTGTACTGCTCCGGGTCGAGCATCGCCTTCCATTCTTCCAGGGTTTTTTCCAACTTTTCCATCATCACACCTCAGCGGCTGAAAAAGCCCGATCTGTACCTTTTCCACGGATCGGGCGGCACGTATGATTGCGCCTCGTCAAACGCCAGTCTGGCAGCCAGACCACGCGCATTCAAACGGAAATATGGGTGCTGCATCTCAAGGCGTCAGGCCTGTGTGAATACGCAGGATTCCCAGCACGGTTGCCCAAACGCCGTCTGGATCGTTCATTTTCGGGAACACATCGCCATGCAGGTCAGCAAATCGAACAAGCTCGCCAACGTCTGCTACGACATTCGCGGCCCGGTGCTCAAGCACGCCAAGCGCCTGGAAGAGGAAGGCCATCGCATCCTCAAGCTGAACATCGGCAACCCGGCGCCCTTTGGTTTCGAAGCACCGGATGAAATCCTCCAGGACGTAATCCGCAACCTGCCGACCGCCCAGGGCTACAGCGATTCCAAGGGCCTGTTCAGTGCGCGCAAGGCCGTCATGCAGTACTACCAGCAAAAGCAGGTGGAAGGCGTCGGCATTGAAGACATCTACCTGGGCAACGGCGTTTCCGAACTGATCGTGATGTCGATGCAGGCCCTGCTCAACAACGGCGACGAAGTGCTGGTGCCAGCGCCGGACTATCCGTTGTGGACCGCAGCGGTGAGCCTATCGGGCGGTAACCCGGTGCATTACCTGTGCGACGAGCAAGCCAACTGGTGGCCAGACCTGGCCGACATCAAGGCCAAGATCACCCCGAACACGAAAGCCCTGGTGATCATCAACCCGAACAACCCGACCGGCGCGGTGTACTCCAAAGAAGTCCTGCTGGGCATGCTGGAACTGGCTCGCCAGCACAATCTGGTGGTGTTCTCCGACGAGATCTACGACAAGATCCTCTACGATGACGCCGTGCACATCTGCACCGCCTCCCTGGCGCCGGACCTGCTCTGCCTGACCTTCAACGGCCTGTCCAAGTCCTATCGCGTGGCCGGTTTCCGTTCCGGCTGGATCGCCATCTCCGGCCCGAAACACCACGCCCAGAGCTACATCGAAGGCATCGACATGCTGGCCAACATGCGCCTGTGTGCCAACGTGCCGAGCCAGCATGCGATCCAGACCGCCCTGGGTGGCTATCAGAGCATCAATGACCTGGTGCTGCCCCAGGGCCGCCTGCTGGAGCAACGCAACCGCACCTGGGAGTTGCTCAACGACATTCCGGGCGTGAGCTGCGTCAAGCCGATGGGGGCGCTGTATGCATTCCCGCGGATCGACCCCAAGGTCTGCCCGATCCATAACGACGAAAAGTTCGTCCTCGACCTGCTGCTCTCCGAGAAGCTGCTGGTGGTTCAAGGCACCGCTTTCAACTGGCCATGGCCAGACCACTTCCGCGTCGTGACCCTGCCCCGTGTCGATGACCTGGAGATGGCCATCGGACGCATCGGCGGCTTCCTCAAGTCCTACCGCCAGTAAGTGATCTGTCACCGTGCGACGTTCCCGAACGTCGCACGGTGATTCATCCGGCAACATTTGTTTGCATTGCGCCACTGACAGTCGCCTTGACCGCTGCCGGATCGCGCCTTGCCTGCTCGCGCCTAACAAAGGCGGGGCCTTCGACATGAATCGACTGACAAACACTTCCCGCATACTTGTCGGAAATACCCTGCAAGCAGCTAGACTGTTGCCGTAGGACACAGTTTGAAATAGTCACCCGGTTGAATACCCCGGTGCAGCACCTTATATACCCCGCAGTACGCCACATCTTTAGCATGAGGAGATTTCTACAACCATGATGCGCATCCTGCTGTTCTTGGCCACTAACCTGGCGGTCGTGCTGATTGCCAGCATCACCCTGAGCCTTTTCGGCTTCAACGGGTTCATGGCGGCCAATGGGGTTGACCTCAACCTCAATCAGCTGCTGATCTTCTGTGCGGTCTTTGGTTTCGCAGGTTCGCTGTTCTCGCTGTTCATCTCCAAGTGGATGGCGAAGATGAGCACCAGCACCCAGATCATCACCCAGCCACGCACCCGTCACGAGCAATGGCTGCTGCAAACCGTCGAGCAACTGTCTCGCGAAGCCGGGATCAAGATGCCCGAAGTCGGTATCTTCCCGGCCTACGAGGCGAACGCCTTCGCCACCGGCTGGAACAAGAACGACGCATTGGTCGCGGTCAGCCAGGGATTGCTCGAGCGCTTCTCGCCGGATGAAGTGAAAGCCGTCCTGGCCCACGAAATCGGTCACGTGGCCAATGGTGACATGGTCACCCTGGCGTTGATCCAGGGCGTGGTGAACACCTTCGTGATGTTCTTCGCACGGATCATCGGCAATTTCGTCGACAAGGTGATCTTCAAGAACGAAGAAGGCCAGGGTATTGCCTACTACGTGGCGACCATCTTCGCCGAACTGGTTCTGGGCATCCTGGCCAGCGCCATCGTCATGTGGTTCTCGCGCAAGCGTGAATTCCGTGCCGACGAAGCCGGTGCAAACCTGGCTGGCACCGCCGCGATGATTGGCGCCCTGCAACGCCTGCGGGCGGAACAAGGACTGCCGGTGCATATGCCCGACACCCTGAACGCCTTCGGCATCAACGGTGGCATCAAGCAAGGCTTCGCTCGCATGTTCATGAGCCACCCGCCGCTGGAAGAGCGCATCGACGCTCTGGCTCGTCGTCGGGGCTGATACACCCCACAGCAAAGCAAAAGGCCCGCAGCGATGCGGGCCTTTTTTTGTCTGCAGATTGCCGCGGTGCTCATTCTGGCCTCATCGCGAGCAGGCTCGCTCCCACACAGGTTCTGAGTCGCACACAAATTCCCTGTGGGAGCGAGCTTGCTCGCGATGAGGCCAGTACAGCCAGCCACTATTACCGACTGGAAACCCGATAAACCCGCTCCTCAAGCCGCGTGACACCCGCCTCCAGGAATTTCCCGCTCTCGCTCAACACATCCTGATCTTCCAGGATCTTCAGCGCCCATGAGTCCCCGAACAACCGCCGCACCTCATCATCGAGCACAGCAAACGGCGGGCCGGGCATTTGCGCCTGGTCATAGTCCAGGGTAATCACCAGGCCGTGGGACTCCTTCGGCAATATCCGCTTCAAATGGGCGGCGTAGCGCTCTCGCATTTCCGCCGGCAGCGCGATCAACGCCGCGCGATCATAAAGCGCGGAGCAGTCGGCCACATCGCCTGCCGTCAGCTCGAAGAAATCGCCGCACCACAGCTCAATGGAACCTGCCCGATAAACCTTGAACGGCCCCTGCTCACTGATGGCCGGATCAAAGCCATGTTCGCTGAAAAACTCCTCGATGGCTTTTTCCGACAGTTCGACCCCCAAGACCTCATGGCCTTGATGGGCGAGCCATAGCAAATCCAGGCTTTTTCCACATAACGGCACCAACACGCGTGCGCCTTCTTCAAGGCTTAACGCTGGCCAGAACCGCTTCAGATGAGGGTTCACCTGCGGCAGATGAAAGCCGATCTGGTTCGCCGCCCATTTCTTGTGCCAAAACTCCGGCTGCATAAATAACCCCGAAAATTCGATCAAAACACTCTAAAACTTATATTAGATTTAGATTAATGATCTGACTGAAGATGTTGCATCTTAACTCTCAGGAGCTCATTCATGTTCCCCAGCCTGTACATATCCCACGGCTCCCCCATGCTCGCCCTGGAACCCGGCGCCAGCGGGCCGGCACTTGCCCGCCTGGCCACCGAGATACCGAAGCCCAAGGCCATCGTGATTGTTTCCGCGCACTGGGAAAGCAATGAGCTGCTGGTCAGCGGCAATCCACAACCGGAAACCTGGCATGACTTCGGCGGCTTCCCCAAAGCCCTGTTCGAAGTCCAGTACCCGGCTCCCGGTGACCCACGACTCGCCGCCGAGGTTGCCGAATTATTGAAAACCGCTGGCTTTGCTGCACGTATCGACAGCAATCGGCCTTTCGACCATGGCGTCTGGGTGCCTTTATCGCTGATGTATCCGCAGGCTGACATCCCGATTGTCCAGGTTTCATTGCCCACCCGTGGCGGTCCTGCCCTGCAGACCCGTGTTGGCCACGCGCTGGCCAGCCTGCGCGAGCATGGCGTCCTGCTGATCGGCTCCGGCAGCATCACTCACAACCTGCGGGAACTGGACTGGCATGCCGGCCCCGAGAGCGTTGAGCCCTGGGCCCTGGCGTTTCGCGACTGGATGATCGACAAACTCGCAGCGAACGACGAAGCCGCGCTGCACGACTATCGCGCGCAGGCGCCAAACGCTGTACGCAATCATCCGAGTGATGAGCACTTGTTGCCGTTGTACTTTGCCCGCGCCGCTGGCGGGCAGTTCAGCGTTGCTCACCAAGGGTTCACCATGGGAGCGCTGGGCATGGATATTTACCGCTTCGGCTGACAGACAGACCGCTTCGCGAGCAAGCCCGCTCCCACATTTGATCGCATTCTTTCTGAAGTAACGCGGTCGTCTGTGGGAGCGGGCTTGCTCGCGAAGGGGGCACCGCCACTCTTCAGCCGGGCTTGAACTGCAGGCAAAAAAAATCCCCGAACCAGTCGGGGATTTTTCATGTTCGATCAATCAGCCCGAGAGCGGATCAATCTTCGCGGTAGCGACGCAGCTTCAACTGCTTACCGGCAACGCGAGTGTCCTTCAGCTTGGTCAGCAACTTCTCCAGACCATCTTCCGGCAGCTCGACGAGGCTGAAGCTGTCACGCACCTGGATGCGACCGATCGCTTCACGCGCCAGGCCACCTTCGTTGAGGATGGCGCCCAGCAGGTTCTTGGCGGCGATACCGTCACGCGCGCCCAGCGCGGTACGGCAACGTGCACGACCTTCGCCCAGTGGCATCGGAGCGCGACGCTCGCGGTCACCACGCTCAGGACGATCACCGGAACGCTCTGGACGATCGCCACGTGGTGCATTGTTCGGCACCAGTGGACGCTCTTTCTCGATAGCGGCCAGGTTCAGCGCTTGACCGTTGGTAGCCTTGCGCAGCAGGGCTGCGGCCAGGGCACGCGGACTGCAACCGATGTCGGCGGTCAGGCGATCGAGCAGATCACCGTGGGTCGATTCGGCTTCAGCCACCAGCGGCGACAGGCTGTTGGTGAGCTTCTTGATGCGCGCATCCAGAACGGCTTGAGCGTCCGGCAGGCGAACTTCAGCAACCTTTTGACCGGTTACACGCTCGATCACTTGCAGCATGCGGCGCTCACGCGGAGTCACCAGCAGCAGTGCACGACCTTCGCGACCGGCACGGCCGGTACGGCCGATACGGTGAACGTAGGACTCTGGATCGTACGGCATGTCAACGTTGAACACGTGAGTGATGCGCGGAACGTCCAGGCCACGAGCGGCAACGTCGGTCGCCACAACGATGTCCAGACGGCCATCCTTGAGGGAGTCGATCACGCGCTCACGCTGGTTCTGGGCGATGTCACCGTTCAGCGCAGCGGCTTTGTAGCCTTTGGCTTCCAGGGCACTGGCCAGGTCCAGGGTCGCTTGCTTGGTGCGCACGAACATGATCAGGGCGTCGAAATCTTCCACTTCCAGCAAGCTGAGAACGGCCGAAGTCTTCTGGTCAGCGTGAACCAGCAGGTGAGCCTGCTCGATCGCGGTAACGGTCTGGGTCTTGCTCTGAATCTTGACGTGCTTCGGATCGCGCAGGTGGCGTTCGGCGATGGCACGGATCGATTGAGGCAAGGTGGCCGAGAACAGTACGGTCTGACGGGTTTCCGGCATGGCCTTGAAGATGACTTCCAGGTCGTCCATGAAGCCCAGCTTGAGCATTTCGTCGGCTTCGTCGAGAACCAGGTGGTTCACGGTCGCCAGTACTTTTTCGTCGCGACGCAGGTGGTCGCACAGACGGCCCGGAGTGGCGACAACGATTTGTGCGCCATTACGGATTGCTTTCAGTTGTGGGCCCATCGGCGCGCCGCCGTAGACAGCCACAACAGTCACGCCCGGCATTTGCTTGGCGTAGGTTTCGAAAGCGGTTGCAACTTGTAGCGCCAACTCACGAGTTGGGGCCAGGATCAGAGCTTGCGGCTCGCGCTTGGACGGATCAATGCGGTGCAGAATTGGCAGGGCAAAGGCAGCGGTTTTACCGGTACCGGTTTGCGCCTGACCAATCATATCGTGACCGGCGAGAATGATCGGGATCGACTGCTGCTGAATGGCCGAAGGCTCTTCATAGCCGGTAGCGACTACTGCAGCGACAATATTTGGATGAAGTTCAAGAGCGGCGAAGCCGCCGATTTCCTGGGTCATGGGTCTGCCTCTAAGTGCATCCGCAAAGACCCATGCTCCAAAGCTGCACATGCCGTGTTGAGACTCAAGAGTCGCCCTGGCAGCTTTGTCGGCGGGGATTTGCGAAAACGAATGAATGAAAAGAATCGTCAAGGAAGAGTCCGCTGGGCGGACGTGCAGCCGAAGCTGGCTTCGGGGAATTGCGCTACCTAAACGCGGCCCGGTTAAAGGCCGGCGCGCACTATACCGGAATTCGCCCAAAAAGGGAGCTTTTTTTATCGGAAATCCACCGGATACACCGTTGTGTAACAGGCTTTGCGAATAATCGGTCAGCCGTCTATTTTTCAAAGGCCCGGCCTTGCGGGTGATGGCGCTAAAACGGTTCACCCTTTACCGTGCAGACCGCCGGTCTGGCACGCCTTTCCCACCCCCGAGGAACGCTCCATGAATCAGCCCAGCTCCAGTCGAGTCAGCCGCGAACGGCATGGTCATGTGTTCCTGATAGGTCTGGATCGGGTGGCCAAGCGCAATGCCTTCGATCTCGACCTGCTCAACGCGTTGAGCCTGGCCTATGGCGAGTTCGAAGCCGACAGCGAGGCGCGGGTGGCGGTGGTGTTCGCTCATGGCGAACACTTCACCGCCGGGCTCGACCTGGTCAATGCCAGCGTCACACTGACAGATGGCTGGCAGGTTCCACCCGGCGGCTGTGATCCGTGGGCGGTGTTCGCAGGTCCCAGGGTCAGCAAACCGGTAATCGTCGCCGCCCAGGGCTATTGCCTGACCATCGGCATCGAGTTGATGCTGGCCGCCGACATCAACCTGTGCGCCAGCAACACCCGGTTCGCGCAGATGGAAGTGCAACGCGGAATCTTCCCGTTCGGCGGTGCGACCCTGCGCCTGCATCAAGTGGCCGGCTGGGGCAATGCCATGCGCTGGTTGTTGACCGGTGATGAATTCGACGCCCGTGATGCCTTGCACCTGGGTCTGGTGCAGGAGGTCATGGCCAGTGAGGACTTGCTGCCCCGGGCGATTGAACTGGCCGAACGGATCGCCCGTCAGGCACCGCTTGGGGTGCAGGCGACGCTGATGTCTGCGCGACAGGCCCGGTATGAAGGGGAAACCGCGGCGGCACAGGCGTTGCCGCAGCTAGTCAAGAAGTTGATGGCTACCGAGGACGTCAAGGAAGGTGTGCGGTCGATGGTGGAGCGGCGGCCGGGCGTGTTCAAAGGGGTTTAGCCTTGTATTGCCAGTAAGAAAGCTATCGCGAGCAAGCTCGCTCCCACAGGGGATCGCGGTCAAATGTGGGAGCGAGCCTGCTCGCGATAGGGCCATCACTGACAACTCAGGTAGCCGGACGAATGCACTTGATCAACGAATCCAGCGAGTACCCCAACCGCGGCGCCAGCGCTTCGGCGCGGGCGATCAGGCCGTCCATGTCCAGTTCCTGGTCCAGCTCCGACGGCACGATCAGAATCACGTTGCCCTCCTTCACCGGCAGCTCCCAGTAATGTCGGTGATACAAACCGCGCAATAAGGCGGCGCCCAGAGGTTTGCCATCGTCGGTCGCCCACTGATTGATGACCAGCCAGCCACCCGGATTCAATCGCTTCTGGCAGTTTTCCAGAAAGCTCCAGGCCAGATGACCGACGCCCGGACCGACATCGGTATAAAGGTCGACGAAAATCAGGTCGGCCGACTCAGCGGTGTCCAGCAGTTCCAGCGCATCGCCAACGCGGATGTACAGGCGCGGATCGTCATCCAGCCCCAGATATTCAATAGCCAGGCGCGGTACGTCCGGGCGTAGTTCGATGGCTTCGACATCTTCCAGCGGCAGGAACTTGAGGCAGGCCTGGGTCAGCGTCCCGGCGCCGAGGCCGAGAAACAGCGCACTTTCCGGTTGCTGGTGGCACAGCGCACCAATCAGCATCGCCCGGGTGTAGTCGTACTCGAGCCAGCTCGGATCGGCCGTGAACACGCAGCTTTGCTCGATGGCATCACCGAATTCGAGAAAACGGTAATCGGCCACTTCCAGCACACGAATCACGCCGAACTCGTCCTGTACCTCGGCGAGCAGATGCTCGACGCGCTCCTCAGTCATTTCATCTCCTGATCGTCACCGGGGCCGGCAACGCAATAACACCGCGTGTAGAGAGCGGCAAAGGCGAGATTGTCGGCGAAGCGACAGGAACAGGTCACGCACTAATTTGCTGATAACATGGACGTCCGAGCGAAAACACTAGAGACCGTGATGAGCCAACCCTGGAGCCCTGACAGCTGGCGCGCCCTGCCGATCCAGCAACAACCCCGATACCCCGACGCCGCGCATCTGCAGCAGGTCGAGCAGACCCTGGCCAGCTATCCGCCACTGGTGTTTGCCGGTGAAGCCCGGGAGTTGCGCCGTCAGTTTGCCGAGGTGACCCAGGGCCGCGCGTTTCTATTGCAGGGTGGCGACTGCGCCGAAAGCTTCGCCGAATTCTCCGCGGCGAAAATCCGCGACACCTTCAAGGTGTTGTTGCAGATGGCGATCGTGATGACCTTTGCCGCCGGCTGCCCAGTGGTCAAGGTCGGGCGCATGGCCGGGCAGTTCGCCAAGCCCCGTTCGGCCAATGACGAAACCATCGATGGCGTGACCTTGCCCGCCTACCGTGGCGACATCGTCAACGGCATCGGTTTCGACGAAAAAAGCCGCGTGCCGGACCCGGAACGCCTGCTGCAGTCCTATCACCAGTCCACCGCCACCCTGAACCTGTTGCGTGCATTTGCCCAGGGCGGCTTTGCCGATCTGCACCAGGTGCACAAGTGGAACCTGGACTTCATTGCCAACTCGGCGCTGGCGGAAAAATACAGCCACCTGGCCGACCGTATCGATGAAACCCTGGCATTCATGCGCGCCTGCGGCATGGACAGCTCGCCGCAGTTGCGCGAAACCAGTTTCTTCACCGCCCACGAAGCGCTGCTGCTGAACTACGAAGAAGCCTTCGTGCGTCGCGACAGCCTGACCAACGACTACTACGACTGCTCGGCCCACATGCTGTGGATCGGCGACCGCACCCGTCAGCTGGACGGCGCCCACGTCGAATTCCTGCGCGGGGTGAACAACCCGATCGGGGTCAAGGTCGGCCCGAGCATGAACCCGGACGACCTGATTCGCTTGATCGACGTGCTCAACCCGCAGAACGATCCGGGTCGCCTGAACCTGATCGCGCGGATGGGCGCGAACAAGGTCGGCGATCACTTGCCTCAGCTGATCCGCGCCGTCCAGCGTGAAGGCAAGCAGGTGCTGTGGAGTTCCGACCCGATGCACGGCAACACGATCAAGGCCAGCAGCGGCTACAAGACCCGCGACTTTGCGCAGATCCTTGGCGAGGTGAAGCAGTTCTTCCAGGTACACGAAGCCGAAGGCAGTTATGCCGGGGGTATCCACATTGAAATGACCGGGCAGAACGTGACCGAGTGCATCGGTGGTGCGCGCCCGATCACCGAAGATGGCTTGTCGGATCGCTACCACACCCACTGCGACCCGCGGATGAATGCCGATCAGTCGCTGGAGCTGGCGTTTTTGATTGCTGAAACCTTGAAGCAGGTTCGGCGCTAGATTTTGCTTCTCTGATAGACCGCCATCGCGAGCAAGCTCGCTCCCACATTGGACCGTGCTCCCCTGTGGGAGCGAGCTTGCTCGCGAAGAGGCCAGCTCAGCCACCCTCAATCTGTGCCAGTGCCACCCGCAACCTCGCCGCACTCGCCCGCGGGCAATTCAGCTGAACCTGTGCCAGCCCCAGCCAATCCGCCATCTGCCGCAGATTGACCGCCAACGCCAACATCCCCTCGTCATCCAGCCCCGCCTCCTCTTCATGCACCGCATGCACCGCCAAACGGCCCGTCCCCCGTTCGGCGCGCAGATCGACCCGTGCAGCAATACGCTCGTTGTGCAAAAACGGCAGGACGTAATAGCCGTACACCCGTTTGTCCGGCGGCGTGTAGATCTCCAGCCGATAGCGAAAATCAAACAGCCGCTCGGTCCGGCTGCGTTCCCAGATCAGCGAATCGAACGGCGAAAGCAAGGCACTGGCCACGACTTTACGCGGCACTTTTGGCTCGGGCAGACAATAGGCCGGTTGTCGCCAGCCCTGCACTTCGCAGGTCAGCAATTCCCCGGCCTCGACCAACTCGGCCAAACGTGGACGACTGTCCGCAGGATTCAAGCGGAAATAGTCACGCAAATCCTTCTCCGTACCGACCCCCAAGGCCGTTGCCGCATGCCGCAACAGGCCGCGCTGGGCCTCGTCTTCACTCAGGACGGGGTGCGCAAGCACCGCCGAGGGAATCACTCGCTCCGGCAGATCGTAGAGCCTTTCGAATCCGCGCCGTCCGGCAACGGTCACTTCACCGGCAGCGAACAACCATTCCAGCGCATGCTTTTCCGCGCTCCAGTCCCACCAGGGGCCGGCCCGTTCCTGACGGGTCGACAGGCTGCCGGCCCCCAGCGCGCCCTGCTCCTCGACCGAGGCCAGCACCCGGCGAATGGTGTCTTGCTGCTCACGGCCAAAGCGCGCCAATTGCTGATAAATGTCTTCGCCACGGCTCGCACGCTGCATGCGCCAACGCATCAACGGGAACATGGAAAGTGGCAACAACGAGGCTTCATGGCCCCAATACTCGAACAACGTACGGCGCCGGCCCTGACTCCAGGCAGCCTGGTCGAGCAAATCGGAGGAGTAGTTACCGAGGCGGGAAAATAGCGGAAGGTAGTGCGAACGCACCAATGCATTGACCGAATCGATCTGCAAAATGCCCAGCCGTTCGATCAGGCGATTGAGCGCAACAGCCTTGATCGCCGCTGGCGGCGACCGCCCGTTGAACCCTTGGGCGGCCAGCGCCAGACGCCGAGCCTGTTTGAGGGTAAAGGACAACGTTGCGGGCATGGGTGCCTCCTTGTCTGCTCGCAACCTACCTCACCGGTAAGGGGTTTGTGTAGCGTGGCATTCATCATTTATGCATCGGGTCATTCCAGAACGGCTTGATCGACTCGTTCTCCACATCCGCACGGCTCATGCCGATGTCCTTGAGTGCTTCGTCGCTCAAGCTCGCCAGCAATTCGCGCTCGCGATGCAATTCGTACCAGCGGCCGACCTTGTGCAGCAGATCGGATATCACGTGAATCGAGTGTTTTTCTGATCCTTGGAACTCATGTTGACCTTTCATCTTGTTGCCCTCCGTTTGGATGGCTCCAGTCTCGCGCCGGGTCTAAGATCAATCCAACGAATGTTTCTGATGTCACATATCTCGGAGATTGATGGATGTCCGCCTACCCGAGTATCGATACCGAAGTCTTGCGCACCTTCGTCGCCATCGCCGACCAGGGCGGCTTTACCCGCGCCGGGGAATTGGTCAACCGCACCCAGTCCGCCGTCAGCATGCAGATGAAACGACTGGAAGAAGATGTGCTGCAGCGTCAGTTGTTCCAGCGCGACGGGCGGCAGGTGCGACTGACGGCTGAAGGCCAGGTGCTGCTCGGCTATGCGCGACGCATCCTCAAGCTGCACAGCGAGGTCTTCAATACGTTGCGTGAGCCCGACATGGTCGGCACGGTGCGTATCGGCACGCCGGACGATTATGTGATGCGGTTCCTCCCGGGGATTCTGCGCCGGTTTGCCCAGTCTTACCCGCTGATTCAGATAGAAGTGCACTGCGAATCATCAAAACAACTGCTGATGCGCCAGGACCTCGACCTGTCCATCGTGACCCGTGAACCGGGCAGCGAAATCGGCCAGTTGTTGCGCAAGGAACGCTTTGTCTGGGCCGAGGCACAATGCTACAGCGCCCACGAGCAGACGCCGCTGCCACTGGCGATGTTCAACAGTGATTGCTTCTGCCGCCAGTGGGCCTGCAATGCCCTGGATGCCCGGGGGCGCGATTACCGGGTGGCATACAACAGCGACAGCCTGTCGGCGATCATGGCCGTGGTCAGCGCCGGCCTGGCCGTCACGGCGCAACTTGAAAGCCTGATCACCGCGGACATGCGCATCCTCGGTGAGGCCCAGGACCTGCCGCTGCTGCCCGAGGCCAGCATCATGCTCGTGCGCAACCTGCATAACCCGTCACCCATCACCGAGTGCCTGGCCGAGCACATCATCGAAGGCTTCAAACTTTGAAGGCGAGCATCACCGCGCAGAACACCAGGAACCCGCAAAACAGCCCGCGCAGCAGTCGCTCCGGCAATGCGTGGGCAACCTTCACGCCCCAACTGATGCTCATCAGCCCACCGACCGCCAAGGGCAAGCCGATCACCCAGCTGACCTGATGGTGTGCGGCGTAAGTCACCAGCGTCACCCCCGTACTCGGCAAGGCCAGCGCCAACGACAGCCCCTGCGCAACCACTTGGCTCGTGCCGAACAGACTGGTCAGCACCGGTGTCGCCACCACCGCGCCACCCACGCCGAACAGCCCGCCCATCGTGCCGGATGCAGCGCCAAGCAGGCCCAGCCAGGGCCATGAGTAGTTCATCTGCGAAGCCGGCGGAGCACTGGCGGCGAACATGCGAACGAGGTTGTACGCCGACAGTGCGATCAGAAACGCAACAAAGCCTATGCGCATGGTTTGCGCATCAATGCCCACCGCCCAGATCGACCCGAGCCAGGCGAAGCAAAACCCCATGATGGCCAGCGGTAACGCGTGACGCAGTTCGATACGGATGCGCTGATGATAGCGCCACAGCGCCAGCATCACGTTCGGCACCACCATCACCAGCGCGGTGCCTTGGGCAATCTGCTGATCGAGCCCGAACAGCACGCCCAGCAGCGGAATGGCGATCAGGCCGCCGCCGATGCCAAACAAACCGCCGAGCGTGCCCAACGCAGCGCCGAATACCAGATACATCAAGAACTCAATCACAGCATTTTCCCCGTTGCCGTCAGGCCTTTGATCCTACGCAGTTGCTTCTGGCACGGAAACGCATAGCAACGCACAATGGCTGTGCCAAATTCGCACAAGCACAAACCTGCCATGAACCCCAATCAACTGACCGACCAACTGGCCTTGTTCCTCGACGTGCTGGAAACCGGCAGTTTTTCCGCCGCCTCGCGCCGTCATCCGCTAACCCCTTCGGCCGTGGCACGGCGTATCGACAGCCTGGAAAGCGCGGTCGGCAGTCAGCTGTTCCTGCGCAGCACGCATGCGGTACGCGCCACGCCGGCGGGATTGGCCTTTGCCGAGCGCGCACGGCGGATCGTCGCCGAATTGCGCCTGGCCCGGGCCGAGGCGGTGTCCCTGAGCAGCGCGCCGGAAGGCCTGATTCGTATCGATGCGCCGGCAGCCTTTGGTCGCCGGCACCTGGCACCGGTGATTGCCGATTTCCTGATGCTCTACCCCGGGCTCGATGTGCAGCTGCACTTGATCGACAGCTTCGTCGACATGCAGGGCCTGAACCTCGGCAAGGTCGATCTGGTGCTGCGCGCCGGGCAACTGGCCGATACCCGGCTGGTGGCCACACCACTGGCGAGCATGGTGCGTATCGCCTGCGCCAGCCCTGATTATTTGCGGCGTCGCGGCGTGCCGACCGAGCCGACACAGCTGATTGAACACGACGGACTCGACTGGGATGGCCTGGCTCCGCCCTTCGCCTGGCGTTTCGAGCGCGACGGGCAAATGCACTTGCACCGGCCGGCGCGGATCCGCATGAGCGCCAACAATGCCGAGGCGCTGGTGTGCGGCGCATTGGCCGGACTCGGTATCGCGCACCTGCCGACCTGGCTGGCCAGCGAATACCTGTTGCGGGGTGAGTTGCTGCCGCTGTTCTGCGACAGCGGTCTGCCGAAACCGGAAAGCGCCGGCATCTATGCCTTGCGCCTGGAACAGCAGCCAAACTCCCGCAGTCGCTTGTTGCTGGAGTACCTGAAAACCCGCTTCAGCCCGATTCCGCCCTGGGACCTGGAGCTGCAAACCCATTTGCAACGGCACTGATCAAAATTATCTGGCGCATTAAAGATTCGCCCGCTAGATTCTTCAGATCACAGATCAAGGCTTCGACATGACCACCGAGCGCAACACCCCGGACAACTGCGACAACCTGATGCTGGACAATCAGGCGTGCTTCGCCCTGCATTCCACTTCGCTGATGATGACCAAGGTCTACAAACCCTTGCTGCAAGCGCTGGGCCTGACCTACCCGCAATACCTGGCGATGATGGTGTTGTGGGAAAAGGGCGGTTTGACCGTAGGTGAAATCAGCACGCGGTTGCTGACCGATCCTGGCTCGTTGACGCCGCTGCTCAAGCGCCTGGAAGCCGAAGGCCTGCTCAGCCGAACCCGCAGCCGCGAAGATGAGCGGGTGGTGATCGTCGAACTCACCGAACAGGGCCGGGCGTTGCGCGACAAGGCCCGGGACATTCCCCAATGCATCCTCGGCGCCAGCGGGATGACCCTGGAGCGCCTGAAAAACCTGCAGGCGGAACTGCAGGAGTTGCGTCGCCACCTGCAAGACAGCCTCTAGTCTCCAAACCACCACAAATCCCTTGTGAGAGCGAGCTTGCTCGCGATGGCGGTGTATCAGTCAGCATCATTGCTGAATGTGAGACTGCAATCGCGAGCAAGCTCGCTCCCACAGCGGCTCTGCGGCCCACCAGAAAACCGGGTTCGCCACCCTCCCCAGAAAAAAACCCGCTGAAAATCCCCCTCGATAGCTCTAGCTCAATACTTTCAACCTAAACCACCTCACAGCCTTGCGTCTTTTTTCAAATTTCCTTGAAAATTTATCTTGCGCACTAAACATTAGCGCGATACATTTATTTCGCACTTACTTAGCGCGCAAACATTTAGCGCAAAACAAACAAACCCTGAACGAGGCTTTCACCATGCAAACTCTCTACACCGCAATCGCAACCTCCACCGGTGGCCGTGACGGTCGTGCGGTTTCCAGCGACAACATCCTCGACGTCAAGCTCGCCACGCCCAAAGAACTCGGCGGTGCCGGCGGCGCAGCCACCAACCCAGAGCAACTGTTCGCTGCCGGCTACTCCGCCTGCTTCATCGGTGCCCTGAAATTCGTGGCCAGCCAGACCAAGCGCAGCATTCCTAACGACGCTTCGATCACCGCTCATGTCGGCATCGGCCAGATCCCTGGCGGCTTCGGCCTGGACATCGACCTGCACATCAGCCTGCCGGGTCTTGAACAAGCCGATGCTCAAGCACTGGTCGATGCGGCCCACCAGGTCTGCCCGTACTCCAACGCCACCCGTGGCAACGTCGATGTGCGTCTGCACGTAACCGTCTAAGCGCTGACTACCCAGGCCCGAACAGGAAACGAACATGAACACTTTCAGCAAAGTCTTGACCGGTACCCTTCTCACCTTGTCCATCAGCAACGCGTTCGCAGGTACCGGGGTTGAACACAACACCCAGGCGTTCCTCGACGTTCTGAACGCCGGAACCGGCAAGCCGATGGAGCAAATGACGCCCGCCGAGGCCCGCGCCGTGCTGGTGGGCGCGCAAGCCGGGGTGAAGCTGACGCTGCCAAAAGCCGATGTCAGCCAGAAGACCATTCAAGTCGACGGCCAACCGATCAGCCTGACCATCGTCCGGCCGGCCGGGGTCAAGGGCGAGCTGCCGGTGTTCATGTTCTTCCACGGCGGTGGCTGGGTGCTGGGGGACTTCCCGACCCACGAGCGGCTGGTGCGTGACCTGGTGACGGGTTCGGGTGCCGCGGCCGTATTCGTGAACTACACGCCGTCGCCGGAAGCGCATTACCCGGTGGCGATCAACCAGGCTTACGCCGCAACCCGATGGGTGGCCGAGCATGGCAAAGAGATCAACGTCGATGGCCAGCGCCTGGCGGTAGCCGGCAACAGTGTCGGCGGCAACATGGCGGCTGTGGTTGCGCTGATGGCCAAGGACAAGGGCACACCGGCGATCAGGTTCCAGGTGCTGTTGTGGCCGGTGACTGATGCCAACTTCGAAACCGCGTCCTACAACCAGTTTGCCGAAGGGCACTTCCTCACCAAAAACATGATGAAGTGGTTCTGGGACAACTACACCACCGACGCCAAGCAACGGAACGAGATCTACGCCTCGCCACTGCGCGCAACCACCGCCCAGTTGAAAGGATTGCCTCCAGCGTTGGTGCAGACCGCCGGAGCCGACGTGTTGCGCGACGAAGGCGAAGCCTACGCCCGCAAGCTGGACGAGGCCGGTGTGCCGGTGACCTCGGTTCGCTACAACGGCCTGATCCACGACTACGGTTTGCTCAACGTGGTGAGCCAGGTGCCAGCGGTGCGTTCGGCGATGCTGCAGGCGTCTGAAGAACTCAAGCAACACCTGAAGAAATAACACTGCCTCTGTAGGAGCGAGCTTGCTCGCGATGGACGGCCAGACAACGCGGTCATTTAGATAGCCCGCGTTATCGTTAACGACCATCGCGAGCAAGCTCGCTCCTACAGAGGGTGGAGTGTTTCAGGCAAAAAAAGCCCGACTCAATGGTCGGGCTTTTTCATTCCTGAAGCTGTGCTTATTTGGCACGGCCTTTGTAGGAACCGCCTTCGCGGGTATCGATCTCGATCATGTCGCCGATTTCGATGAAGTCAGCAACCGACAGCTCGGTACCGTTCTTCAGTTTGGCAGGCTTCATCACCTTGCCGGAAGTGTCGCCGCGAGCGGAACCTTCGGTGTAGTCAACCTGACGCACGATAGTGGTCGGCAGCTCTACGGAAACCAGACGCTCTTCGAAGAAGATCGCTTCGCAAACATCGGTCATGCCTTCTTCAACGAAAGGCAGAACGGCTTCGATGTCTTCAGCGTTCAGCTCGTACATGGTGTAGTCGGTGGTGTCCATGAACGTGTAGGTGTCGCCGCTGATGAAGGACAGGGTCGCTTCTTTGCGGTCGAGGATTACGTCGTCCAGTTTGTCGTCGGCGCTGTAAACGATCTCGGTCTTGTAACCGGTCAGCAGGTTTTTCAGCTTGGTCTTCATGATCGCGCTGTTACGACCAGACTTGGTGAATTCAGCTTTCTGAACCAGCCAAGGATCGTTTTCGAGACGAATCACGGTCCCGGGTTTCAGTTCTTTACCAGTTTTCATTGCGAATATCCGAATTTGGATGGGATTTACAAAAATCTAGGCCGCGTATCATATCCAATTTCCATAAAACTGTACCAGCGCCGTGGCAAGATCGGCCTGCAAGGCCTGCTCCAGACACCACGCCTCAGCGTGTTTTTCCAGCTCTGGCCAGTGTTTACGAGTGAATTGCCAGTGGTCGGCCATTTTTTCACCGGCGTTCCACGCCCGCCAGAGACCGCTGATCGCCTCCCGCGCAGACGCAGATAACCCCTTTACATAGAGTTCGAGGAAGGCTTCGAGCTTGTCCAGGTGGATATCTTCTTCCTGCCGGTAGATGTGCCAGAGAAATGGCCGGCCAGCCCATTGGGCGCGCACAAAGGAATCTTCGCCGCGCACGGCATTGAAATCGCAGCACCACAGCAACCGGTCGTACTGGTCCTGGCGGACGAATGGCAGCACTTGCACGGTCAAGGCATCACGCACATGCACGGCACCGGCCGCCAAACCCTGTACACCGAGCCAACGCTCGACGTCGCCGAGAATCCGCCCTTCCGGCACCAGCAGATGAGTGGCAGTAGAATCGCCGGCCATTGCATCAAGCCAACTGGCCAGACCGGTGTTTTCGTAGGCAAACAATGAGATCAGCTGCGCGCCGGGCGCAGGATCAATTCCCAAGCCTTGCAGGAATTTTCTTTGAGCCTGCGGGTTTTGCTGAAATTGCCGACGCCGTTCCAGCAACCCTCGCTCACGCAGCAGTCCGCCGGTGCCCTTCTGGAATCCTGGGAAGAAGAAGAACTTCTGCACGTTTTTGTACTTCACCGAGGGCAAACCGTGGCAGCCGATGACCCAGTCCTCGGCGCTCAGGTAATCCAGGTTCATCCACAGCGGCGTCTTCTCCCGTTCGGCCATGGCCTCCATATAGGCGCTCGGCAATTGGCAGGCAAATGCAGCGATCACCACATCGGCGGCTTCGGTCGGTTGCCACTCGGCTGGCCATTGGCGCACTTCGACGCCTTGCTGCAACTGCCTGGGAGCATGGATGTCGATTTCCGGGCACAGGCGCTCGAACGCTCGCAGGTCATCGACCCATAGACGCACCGCCAGCCCATGTTCGGCCACCAGTTGCCGGGCCAGTCGCCAGGTCACGCCGATGTCGCCGAAGTTGTCGACCACGGTGCAAAAAATATCCCAGCGGGTTTTCATTTCAGGCATTCCAGGCTCCCGTTGGCAAAGGCGCCGATTGTCCGCATAAATTACCCCGTGCAGAAGAGCCGACGGCGATTATTCTTCATGCGACAATCGCCACTCGCCAGTGACCTTTCGCCAGGAAGCAACCATGCCCCACCGCCCCACTCCGCGCCGATCCTTCCCGATCAGCCTCAGCGCCCTGCAACTGACCGGCAGTATCGCCCTCGGCATGTGGCTCGGGTTCATTGCCATTGTGTTGACCTGCTGGCTCGCGTCGCGCCTGCTTTTCAGCGAGCAACTCGCCCCGGTCGCGGCGGCGTTTGAGCAGCTGGCCCAACCACCCGCAGCGGCTCAACCGCTGCCGAACATTCCGCCACAGAGCCCGCTGTTCGAGCAATATGAAGAAAACCTGCGCAAGAACGAACAGCAGCAACGGCTTGATCAAGCACGTAGCAGCAGTCGCAACCTGGCCAACCCGAACTGTCAGTTCTGGCTGCAACAGGACCGGACTGCACCCAGCGAAAAAAGCCGCGCCAACGTCCTGCAATTCTGCGATTGATCATGAATAAGCAAACCGTCCACCAACTGATTCTCGACAGGCTGCGGGTCGATCTCGACATCGCCGAACGGGCCGCGCAAACCGCCTACGAAACGGCGACCCACGAAGAAAACATCGCCGAGAACAAGTACGACACCCTGGGGCTGGAAGCGTCCTATCTCGCGGCCGGGCAAGCCAGGCGGGTCGAGGAAATTCGCCAGTCGCTGAGCCTCTGCCAGAACCTCGCCCTGCGTCCGTATGACGATCAGCGGGGCATCGAAGTGGGCGCGCTGCTGGGGCTGGAGGACGAAAAGGGGCGCGAACAATGGCTGTTTCTGGCCCCCGATGCCGCCGGGCTGAAGGTCGACCTGGTGGGGCAACTGATCACCGTCATCACCCCGCGCTCACCGCTGGGCAAAAGCCTGCTGGGCAAGTTCGAGGGCGATGAGGTGGAGATCATGGTGGCGGGCGCTCGGCAACAGTTCGCTGTCACCGAGGTGGTTTGACCGGCAGGAAACGCTATCAGTGAACGGGTAGTTCGACGCCTTCGAACAGCTCTTCCAGTTCCTGCTTGTTGTGGCACTGAATGGCCTTGGCCATGACTTCGCGGGTCAGGTGCGGCGCGAACTTCTCGATGAAGTCGCACATGAAACCCCGCAGGAAGGTGCCGCGGCGGAAGCCGATCTTGGTTACGCTGGACTCGAACAGTTCGCTGGCATCGAGTACCACCAGGTCGCTATCGAGCTTGGTGTCGACAGCCATTTTTGCCACGATGCCTACGCCCAGACCCAGGCGAACATAGGTCTTGATCACGTCGGCGTCGGCGGCGGTGAACACCACTTTCGGCGTCAGGCCGCGATGGCTGAAGGCTTCGTCGAGTTTCGAACGGCCGGTAAAACCGAACACATACGTCACGATCGGGTATTCGGCCAGTGCTTCGAGGGTCAGTTTCGACAGTTTGGTCAGCGGGTGGCCCTGAGGCACGACCACGCAACGGTTCCAGCGGTAGCACGGCATCATCACCAGATCACCGAACAGCTCGAGCGCTTCGGTGGCAATAGCGAAATCCACGGTGCCGTCAGCGGCCATTTCGGCGATTTGCATCGGCGATCCCTGATGCATGTGCAGGGCCACGTCCGGGTATTGCTTGATGAAATTGCTGATCACCGGCGGCAACGCATAACGCGCCTGGGTATGAGTGGTGGCAATCGACAGGGTGCCTTTCTTCTCGTTGGAGAACTCCTGGGCGATCTGCTTGATGCTTTCAACCTTGCGCAGAATCTCGCCAGCGGTGGTGATGATGCGCTCGCCGGCCGGGGTGACACGGGTCAGGTGCTTGCCGCTACGGGCAAAAACCTCGACGCCCAGTTCGTCTTCCAGCAGACGGATCTGCTTGCTGATGCCCGGTTGAGAGGTGTAAAGGCTTTGGGCTGTAGCGGAAACGTTGAGGTCGTGGTGCGCCACTTCCCAGATGTAGCGCAATTGTTGAAGCTTCATATGAATCCCTCAAAGCAGGTAGACGCCACGGGCATCAGCGACGGTATATAACTATATTAATGGCTCGAAGAATAAATCTAGAACTTTTTTATCAAATTGCCATTATTCGTGTTCTAGCGATCCCCTTGACGACGACGTTGCACCAGCGGCACCAGATAGACCGGCACCTTGGACAGTTGCAACACTCGGGCGGCGGTTCGCCCCAGAGGCGTTTCCGCACCAGCACCATGGCTGTGACTACCTACGATCAACAAATCCACGGAGAGTTTCTGCGCCTGGTCCAGAATCACCTGCGACGGATCGCCCTGCAGCACCCGTACTGCCTGAATCCGCTCCAGGTCGTGCTCCCCTTCATCCCCCAACTCCTCACGAAAACTGTCGAGCACCCGCTGCTCGATACTGGCAATCACCGTATTGAGGCCCTGGCTGTGAAACTCGTTCAGCGCCTGTTCATCGAGATAACTTTGCAGCACCGATTCGGCAAACAACCCCATGGGTTCAACCGCATGCACGACATACAAACTGGCATTGAAGGTCCTGGCCAGTTCCAGGGCATGCTGCATCACCACGGGCGCGTACAGACCAAGGTCAGTGGCATACAGCATTGAACGAATCATATGACCTCCTCGACTGCCAACATGGCGGAGATTTGATTCAGCTTAGCAGTGCCTAGGCGACTACGACGTCCCGCGCAACGCATTGAACAGTGGGCTTAAACCTTTTGCTCGTTGCTTATGCCATGGGGCACATGACCGGTGGCGACGACTTCTCGGGCCAACTCGCAGTGACCGGCCTGATCGTCGAAAAACACGTCGGCCGCGAAGGCTTCGAGAAAGGCCGACTTGGTCAGGCCGCCGAGGAACAGCGACTCGTCGAGACGGATGTCCCATTCACGCAACGTGCGAATGACCCGCTCATGGGCCGGCGCCGATCGCGCCGTGACCAGCGCGGTACGGATCGGACAGGTGTCCTCCGGGAACTCACGCTGCAACAGGTTGAGGGCCGCGAGAAACCCTTTGAACGGCCCACCGCGCAACGGTTCGCGGGCGGCCTCACGCTCGCTGGCCTGGAACGCCTCCAGACCACCGGCCTGATAAATGCGTTCCGACTCATCGGAAAACAGTACCGCGTCTCCATCGAAGGCAATGCGTAACTCGTCGCTGGCCGCACGGCTGGCACCGCCCGACAGAATGGTCGCTGCCGCGAACCCGGCGTCCAGTGCATTGCGCACGTCTTCAGCGTGGGTCGAGAGAAACAGGTCGCAGCCAAAGGCCTTGAGGTAGGGATACGGACTGCGCCCGCCGACAAAGGCCGCACGGGAAATGGCCAGTCCGTAGTGGTCAATCGAGTTGAATACCCGCAGCCCGGTGTCGGCGCTGTTGCGCGACACCAGAATCACCTCGACCCGGGCGCGGCCGAGGCTGTTGTTGAGGTTCAGGAGTTTCTGCACCAACGGGAAGGCATCGCCGGGCTCGAGGATTTCGTCTTCGTGTTCGATCTGATATTGCCGGTAGGCCTCGACACCACTCGACAGGTAGACCTTGTGGCTTTCGCTCAGGTCGAACAGCGCCCGCGAAGAAATCGCCAGCACCAGCTTGTCGTCAATTGCCTTTGGCATGCCCTTCCCCCTCAGGTCGGTCGACTCAGGTATTGCGTCGATCAATGAAACTCAAACTGCGATACAAGGCCTCGATGCGTGGCATCTCACACCCGGCTGCCTTCGCCGCCGCCAAAGGCCGGGCGTAGATCGCGGTCAGTTCCAGCGGTCGCTTGTGCAAATAATCGTGGTACATGCTCGGCCAGTAGTCGGGCATCTTTTCGGTCACCATGAACAAATGCTCGGCATAGCCTGCCGGTACGTCGTGCCCGCAGGCAACAGCGCCTTGCACCACTTCAGCCATCAGCGCCTTGACCAGCTCGCGGCTGTCGGCATCGGCCATCAACGGTGTGGTGCTCGCCCCCAGCAAAACCGAGAGACCGTTGTAAGGGATATTCCAGACCAGTTTTTGCCAACGCGCCTGATGTAAATTCGCCATGGCCTGGGAATCGAGGCCGGCACTGCGAAACAGCCCGACGCCCTCCTCGACAATTGCGCTGCGTGCCGGCCCATCGGCAGGACCGCTGTGATAACCCACATGCACCGCGCCCAGCGCCTGATGGGTAATGACACCCGGCGCCTCGCGATGGACGCAGATGTAGCAGAGCCCTCCAAGCACATGCAGCGAATCGGGGAGCAACGCGCGCAGGCTGTCTTCGACGTCCAGGCCGTTTTGCAACAGCAGTACCTTGGCGTTCGGTGCCGCCGCCTGCAGGATGGCAGGTGCCAGGTCGGCGTTGCTGGTGGTTTTCGCGCCCACCAGCAGCCAATCGCAAGGTGGCATGTCTTGCGCGTCCGAATAGGCCTGCACCGGGTTCAACGTCAGTACACCGTGGGGCGCGCTATCGACTCGCAAGCCATGCTCGGCCACCGCGGAGAACTCGCTGCGCAGCAGAAAATGCACATCAAAACCGGCACGTGCCAGCATCACCCCGTAGAAACCGCCGATTGCGCCGGTCCCGATAATGCCGATCGTCGGCTTGGCAACTGTCCCCATCATGGCAACTCCTCTGCTGTTCGACTCAGCGCCTGGTGCACGGCCCGATTGAGCTCGGTGCCGGTCAGGCGCGATTTCAGTGCTCCAAAGAATTCACCGTCGCGAACGACAAACAGCGCCGGCAAGTGAAAAACCTGATAACGCTCGACCACCCCGCCGTTGTTGCCGGCATCGATCCAGCACAGTCGATCGACTGCCAGGTCGAGTGTCGGCAATTGCTCGCGGGCAAAACGGCAACTGGCGCAGCCGACACTGGTGAAAATGACCAGCGATACACCGCTCATCGCCAGCAGCCGTTGGTCGGCGTCAAAATCGGTCAGTTCCAATTCGACCACTATACTGGGAGGAACAATGTCAGATGGCCGACACATGGAGTCTGTGTTCATGGGACGATTCATTCCTCACCCTGACGATGTGCCCGTCGAATTAACGTTGCTGAAACCTGAGTGTCTTTCGCGACGACAGCTGCACACTATCAGTCTCGGGGGCATGGCTTGCAATTATCACCGCGCGTGGCGTCACGGCACGGCGCTGGAGGTACGCATGCCGACCGTGAACCCGGACATGCGCTACCTGGGCTATGTCGCATGGTGCCTGCGACGCAAGCGCGGTTATCTGGTAGGCATCGCTTTCGTCGATGAACAAACGCTGTTCAGCGCCCGGATGGGCGAACAGGTGTGCCAGATCGAACGCTACTGCCGCCTGCATGAGGCCCACGAAGACTTGCAGGACATCCAGGCCCTGGCCCTCGAATGGGTCCAGGAGCATGCCGACGAGTTCTCTCACGATTCGGTGCGCAAGGCTTTTGCGCAACCGGTGCTGGAATAGAGGCATTCTTGATCGGTTTGCCCCTCGCGGCAGGGAAACTGACTGCGAAACCCCACCAAACCGGCGTCTGCCCATTGTCGAGCCACGGTGTAACGCGCTAAGGTTCAGCTCCCCGACGCGCTTAATTTGCTGTGCTCCGCCGCGCGGGTTCGCTGGCGGCCGGCACCCGTGACCTGACGAGTAAACGATGGCTGATTTACCGATCAACGACCTAAACGTCGCCTCCAACGAGACACTGATCACTCCCGATCAGCTCAAGCGCGATATTCCCCTGAGCGACGCCGCACTGCGCACCGTCACCAAGGGCCGCGAAGTCATTCGCAACATTCTGGATGGCACCGACCATCGCCTGTTCGTCGTCATCGGGCCTTGCTCGATCCACGACATCAAGGCCGCCCACGAATATGCCGAGCGCCTGAAAGTTCTCGCCGCCGAAGTGTCCGATACCCTGTATCTGGTCATGCGCGTGTATTTCGAGAAGCCACGTACCACCGTCGGCTGGAAAGGCTTGATCAACGACCCGTACCTGGACGACTCGTTCAAGATCCAGGACGGCTTGCACATCGGTCGCCAGTTGCTGCTGGACCTGGCCGAAAAAGGCCTGCCGACCGCCACCGAAGCCCTCGACCCGATCTCCCCGCAATACTTGCAGGACCTGATCAGCTGGTCGGCCATCGGCGCGCGCACCACCGAATCCCAGACTCACCGTGAAATGGCCTCCGGGCTGTCCTCGGCCGTCGGCTTCAAGAACGGCACAGATGGCGGCCTGACCGTGGCGATCAACGCCCTGCAATCGGTTTCCAGCCCGCACCGCTTCCTGGGTATCAACCAGGAAGGTGGCGTGTCGATCGTGACCACCAAGGGCAATGCCTACGGTCACGTGGTGCTGCGCGGCGGCAACGGCAAACCGAACTACGATTCGGTCAGCGTTGCGCTCTGCGAGCAGGCGCTGAACAAGGCGAAGATCAAGCCGAACATCATGGTCGATTGCAGCCACGCCAACTCCAACAAGGATCCGGCCCTGCAACCGCTGGTGATGGAGAACGTCGCCAACCAGATCCTCGAAGGCAACAAGTCGATCATCGGCCTGATGGTTGAAAGCCACTTGAACTGGGGCGCCCAGGCGATCCCGAAAGACCTCGCCGACCTGCAATACGGCGTGTCGATCACCGACGCCTGCATCGACTGGACCGCGACCGAAAACACCTTGCGCAGCATGCATGCCAAGCTCAAGGATGTGCTGCCTAAACGCGATCGCAGCTGATCGCCTGTTTGGCGGCGCAAAAAGCACACACAAAAAAAACGCCGGGCTGGACCCGGCGTTTTTTTATGTGTTCGTTTTGTTGAAGGTCACTGACTCAGCTTGGCCGCATGCCGCTGGTGACGCTCCATGTAGCGCTCGACGTAGGAGCACGATGGAATGACGGTGTAGCCCATTTCGTCAGCGTACTCCAGCGCCTTCTCGGTCAAGGCTGCCGCAATACCGCGACCACGCAATGCGTTGGGCACGAAGGTGCGATAGATATCCAGGGTCTGTTTCCCCAGATCCATATAGGTCAGATAGGCACGATGACCGTCCACATTGGTCTCGAACTGATGACCAGCCTGGTCATGGTGGATGGACAACGCCTCGCTCATCACTACTCCTCGCGGGTCTGGAATTCCGACCCCTACCTTACCGATGTTTTTCCGGCGAAGGAACATCTACGCCACCCCGTGCCTGAGTGGGCACCGAGAAGAGCTGCACCGATCTCGCGCTACCGAGCACGTACAAATAGTAGGCACCATTGGCAGAAATGCTCAAGGTGCGCTCGTCATCGTGCGGGTTGGCGGGTGCTGCTCCGGATCACGCAGGATTGCGCTCGACCGAAGATCACTCCGGGTCGATAGCCTGAACATTGCCGGATGTTGAGACTTAAGACGAGCGCCCGCTGTTAAAGTCACCTGAACATCGAGAAAGATATTGGGAGGCGCTACGCAAAAGCCGAACAAAAGTGTAGACGAATCCATGTAGGCGGACTTTAGCCAGGCGGGAAAAAGAGCGGTGTGCCGAAGGAACTTTTTCTCTCCAGTTCGCTCAGCCACGGGCCTTGCAGCTGGATATTTTTTAAACAGTTCAGTTAAAAGTTGCTCGAAAAAGAATCAACGCCTACAATTTTTTTTGCTTCTTGCGTCACGTCAGTTTTACTTACTACAAGTAATGGGTAGTATGTACGCCGGCTCTTTCCTCAATCGGAGGAGATAGCTACTTAATAGAAAGTCCTTGAAGGGGAACACGATGAACAACGTTCTGAAATTCTCTGCTCTGGCTCTGGCCGCAGTTCTGGCTACCGGTTGCAGCAGCGCATCGAAAGAAACCGAAGCACGTCTGACCGCTACTGAAGACGCAGCTGCTCGCTCCCAGGCTCGTGCAGACGAAGCTTACCGTAAAGCTGATGAAGCTCTGGCTGCTGCTCAAAAAGCACAACAGACTGCTGACGAAGCTAACGAGCGTGCTCTGCGCATGCTGGACAAAGCTAGCCGCAAGTAATAATCCTTCGGGATTGTTATCAAGCCGACCCATTTTTTGGGTCGGCTTTTTTATTGCCTGGCGTTTCTCCAGGCAATAAAAAACCCGTCGACGCTGTCCGCGCCGACGGGCTCTTTGCCAGCGTTACTGCAGCGGGTCGATCGGCATGCTCGATACCATCGGTGCAACGCCGTTGCCCGGCACAGCGATCTCAACCGGCAGGCCGTCTTCAGCGGCGACCACATCACGCACCACATCCCAGTTCATACGCAGGTTGTTGGTGATGTCTTCACGCTTGAGCATCGCATTGATGACTGCGGTGTGCTTGTCGACCACCGACGGGTTGCCCTTGTCGTCCAGCGGCGTATGCGCCTCCAGATAGACCTTGCCGCCACTGAGACCAAACTTGTACGGGTCGTTGATGATCCGCACGGACGTTCCGACCGGCACCATGCCCGCCATTTCCAGCACGTTGTTGTTGAACATGCGGAAGCAACCGTGGCTGGTGCGCATGCCGATACCGAACTTCTTGTTCGAACCGTGGATCAGGTAGCCCGGTGTGCCCAGGGTGAACTTGAACGGCCCCAGCGGGTTGTCAGGGCCGGCCGGCACAACGTTGGGCAGCGGGTCACCGTCTGCTGCGTGCTCGGCCTTGATCGAAGCCGGAGGCGTCCAGGTAGGGTTCGGTGTCTTGGCGGTGATGCTGGTGTGGGCAATCGGCGAGCCCCAGCCTTCACGACCGATACCCAGCGGGAACGTGTACACCACGTTCTTGCCTTTCGGGTAGTAATAGAGGCGGTACTCGGCCAGGTTGATCACGATGCCTTCACGCGGACCTGGTGGCAGGATGAAGCGAGTCGGCAGAATGATTTCCGTACCGGCGCCAGGCAACCAGGCATCGACACCCGGGTTGGCCGCGACCATTTCCGTGTAGCCCAGATCGTAGGCGGTACCAAGGTCGGCGAAGGTATCTTCGTACTTGGCCTTGATCACCTGCACCTGGCCGATGATGTCCTCACCGGGCGGTGGCAGGGGAAGCTCCAATGCTGCGACTGGACCGGCCACTAAGAGGGCGGCAAGAGTCAGGCAGCGGGTGACGGCAGGAAAGCGCGACAACATCCGGAAAATCCTATGCATGATCAACTGAGAGTATAAGAACGCGATTGTACACTGCAGTCCGTTATTTCGGGGAGATCGCCCGATTACAGGCAGTGCGGGCCGATTTTGCGATTATCTTCGATCCCGTGTAGGAGCGAGCTTGCTCGCGAAAAACGCCAGGACAACGCGGGCATTCAGGCAGCACGCGTTATCGTTGACGTCCATCGCGAGCAAGCTCGCTCCTACAGAAGAGCAGAGCAACGGCAGGTCGGCGTACACCCGTGCTCTTTACCACTCATCAGGCCGAGCGTTAGCTCGCCTGCAGCTTTTGATCTTGATCCACCCGCCCCCTCGGCAGGCTGAGTGGAGGTGTTCATCAGGGGGCAGGCGCGCAGCGCCGTTCGACGAAGTCGAACACATCGAGAGGAGGTCGTCGCGAAGCAGACCGGAGGCGATGCGCCCTGATGAATACCGGAGCGAAGGAACCCCGAGCTTTAGCGAGGGGCCGTACGTAAGGGGCGAGACCTTTGGTTCCTTTGGGGCGTTTGCCAAAGGGACTCGCCGTAAGGGCGAAACCATAAGCCGCCGTTACCGCAGCAACGGATATGTACACGGTCAACAAAAGACAGGTCGGCTCGAAGGCCGCCCCGACTCCTGACGGATCAAAGCTCAAACCGCAATTCCGGCCAGATCGGCGACGTCCCCCGCTTCTGCGACTCAAGAATGGCCCGGCACAACGAACACAGCCGCTGGTCCTGAAACACCCGGCGATCAACACTCGACCAGCGCGGTTGCGCCGGCAACAGACTGCCGCACAGGGTCCGGTCCGCCGAACCGCCCAACTCCAGTTGACGGGTCACCAGATGCACTCGCACTTCCTGGCAGGCGAACAGATCCAGCTGTTCGTCAGGCTCGATCAGTTGATAGGCAAATAGTGACCAGGCGGGACGCGGCATCGGGGGCTCCAAATCGGGGGCGCCACCTTAGCCGAAAGCCTGCTTCTAGAAAAGTGTCATAACAGCGGTTTTAGAGTAGGCCAGACATTTTCCAGCAACTTGTCCTGGGCCCCGGCCGCCGGGTGTATGCCGTCAGCCTGCATCAAGTCCGGATGGCCGCCTACGCCATCGAGGAAAAACGGCACCAGCGGGATCTTTTTCTCATCGGCCAGGTTGCTGTAGACCTCGGCGAACGCCTTGGTGTAACGCGCACCATAATTGGGTGGCAATTGCATGCCGAGCAGCAACACCTTGGCACCGCTGGCCCGGGAGCTGTCGATCATCGAAGCAAGATTTTGTTGCAATTGAGTTGGCAGCATCCCGCGCAGACCATCATTGCCGCCCAGCTCGAGGATCACCAGTTCCGGTTTATGCTCTGCAAGCAGCGCGGGCAGGCGCGCCTGGCCTCCGGCACTGGTGTCGCCACTGATGGACGCATTGACCACTTTGTCGTCGAAACCTTCGTGCCTGAGCCGTTGCTCAAGCAGCGACACCCACCCCAGCCGGGTATCCAGCCCGAAACCGGCGCTGATACTATCGCCAACGATCAGGACTGTACCCGCCGCTGCGTTTTGGGCCATGCACATCAAGGCCAGGCCAGCACTCAAAAACCAGACACGCATCGGACTCTCCATGGGCGCAAGCATTCTCATCGCGAAGGACCTTAGCAAAGTGGTTCCCAGCGCGGAAGGTGAACTGACCATCCTGCACCAACTCAGCCTGGAACTGAACAAGGGCGACAGCCTGGCCATCGTCGGCGCTTCCGGCTCCGGCAAGTCCACCCTGCTGGGTCTGCTTGCCGGCCTCGACCTGCCGAGCAGCGGCGAAGTCACACTCGCCGGGCAAGGCCTGAGCAACCTCGATGAAGACCAGCGTGCGCGCATCCGCGCCGAGCACGTGGGTTTTGTCTTTCAATCGTTTCAGCTGCTCGACAGTCTCAATGCCCTGGAAAACGTCATGTTGCCACTGGAGCTCGATGGCCGCAAAGACGCCCGCGAACGCGCCACCCAATTGCTCCAACGCGTGGGACTGGGCCAACGCCTGACTCACTCGCCGCGCCAGCTCTCCGGAGGCGAGCAACAACGCGTGGCGATTGCCCGCGCATTCGCCGCCGAGCCCGATGTGCTGTTCGCCGACGAACCGACCGGCAACCTCGACAGCCACACCGGCGAGCGCATCAGCGACTTGCTGTTCGAGCTCAACCAGGAGCGCGGCACGACCCTGGTGCTGGTGACTCACGATGAACGCCTGGCCCATCGCTGCCGGCGCCTGATCCGTCTTGAAGCCGGCCTGCTGGTCGCCCCTCTGGAGCCTTGATGGCACGCCTGCCGCTGTTGCGCCTGTTCAGTCTCGCCATCCGCCAATTGCTGCGCGATGCCCGCGCCGGTGAATTGCGCGTGTTGTTTTTCGCCTTGCTGGTGGCCGTGGCCGCCAGCACCGCCATCGGTTACTTTGGCGCGCGCCTGAACGGCGCCATGATGCTGCGCGCTACCGAATTTCTCGGTGCCGACCTGCTGCTCGAAGGCAGTTCGCCTGCGCGCCCCGAACAGATAAGAAGCGGCACCGAACTGGGTCTGGAACACGCTCAAGTGGTGGAATTCTCCAGCGTCATCGCCACCGACAACAGCATTCAGCTGTCCAGCATCAAGGCGGCCGATGACACCTATCCGCTACGCGGCGAATTGAAAAGCGCGCCCGCCCCCTTTGCCACGCAAATAGTCGGTGGCGGACCGCACCCCGGTGAAGCCTGGGTCGAGGCACGCCTGCTGACCGCCCTGGACCTGAAGATCGGCGACAGCATCGATGTCGGCATGAAAACCCTGAAACTGGCGCGGGTGCTGACTTACGAACCCGATCGTGCCGGCAATTTCTACAGCCTGACACCGCGGGTGCTGATCAACCTCGACGACCTTGCAGCCACCGGCGTGGTGCAGCCCGGCAGCAGGGTCAGCTATCGCGACTTATGGCGAGGCAGCGCTCAGGCACTCGAGACGTATCGGCAACTGATCAAACCGGGGCTTGCCGCCAACCAGCGCTTGCAGGACGCCCGCGACGGTAATCGACAGATCGGTGGCGCCCTGGGCAAAGCCGAACGCTACCTGAACATGGCCAGCCTGGTGGCGGTGTTGCTGTCCGGCGTGGCGGTGGCGCTGTCGGCAACCCGCTTCGCCACCCGACGGTTCGATGCCAGTGCCTTGCTGCGCTGCCTCGGGCTGTCGCGCCGGGAAACCATGGTGCTGTTCAGCCTGCAACTGACTGTGCTCGGGCTGCTGGCCAGCATCAGCGGCGCCCTCCTCGGCTGGCTCGCACAGCTGGGGTTGTTTGCCCTGCTGCATGACTTGTTGCCGACCGACGTGCCTCCGGGCGGGCTGTTTCCGGCCATTGCCGGGATCGGCACCGGACTGGTGGCGTTGGCCGGATTCGCCTTGCCGCCACTGGCGGCTCTGGGCCGGGTTCCGCCATTGCGCGTGCTGCGCCGGGACATACTGCCGATCCCTTCCAGCACCTGGATGGTCTACGGCGCAGCGCTGGGCGCCCTCGCCCTGATCATGTGGCGCCTGAGCCTGGACCTGGTGCTGACCTTTGCCCTGCTCGGCGGCGGCGTGATTGCAGCGTTGGTGCTGGGCGGCTTGTTGTTGCTGCTGTTGAAGAGCCTGCGGCGCATGCTTGCTCGTGCGTCCTTGCCCTGGCGCCTGGGACTGGGCCAACTGCTGCGTCACCCGCTCGCTGCCGCGGGCCAGTCCCTGGCGTTCGGCCTGATTCTGCTGTCAATGGCGCTGATTGCGCTGCTGCGCGGCGAGTTGCTGGACACCTGGCAGAACCAGCTGCCGAAAAACGCTCCAAACTACTTCGCGCTGAACATCCTGCCGGCGGACAAACAGGCCTTCACCGATCACCTGATCACCGTATCGGCGCAATCGGCACCGTTGTACCCGGTAGTGCCTGGACGCTTGATCAGCATCAACGGCGAGCCTGTACAGCAAATCGTCACCAAGGAATCGGCCGGGGACCGGGCGATCCAGCGCGACCTGAGCCTGACCTGGGCCGCGGACCTGCCGTCGGGCAACAAACTCACGGCCGGCAATTGGTGGAACCAACAGATGCCGGACGATGTTCCCGGCGTGTCGGTAGAAGGCAAGGTCGCCGAGAGTTTGAAAATAAAGCTCGGCGACCACCTGGTATTCAGCGTTGGCGGAGTCAATCGCGAGGCGAAGGTCACCAGCCTGCGGGAGATCAACTGGGACAACTTCCAGCCGAACTTCTTCATGATCTTCCAGCCCGGCACCCTCAAGGATCTGCCAGCGACCTACCTGACCAGTTTTTATCTGGCAGCGGGTCACGACCAACAGATTGTCGACCTGTCCCGCGCCTTCCCGGCGGTGACCATCCTGCAGGTCGAAGCCTTGCTGGAGCAACTGCGCAGCATCCTCGCCCAGGTGACGCTGGCGGTGGAGTACGTGTTGTTGTTCGTGTTGGCGGCGGGGATGGCGGTGCTGTTCTCCGGCCTGCAAGCGACGCTGGATGAACGCATTCGCCAGGGCGCGCTGTTGCGTGCGCTGGGGGCGGAGCGGCAATTGCTGGTCAAGGCCCGGCGTATCGAGTTCGGTTTGCTGGGCGCAGTCAGTGGCTTACTGGCGGCACTGGGCTCGGAAGTGGTGAGCTGGGTGCTCTATCGCTACGCCTTTGACCTGCCGTGGCATCCACATCCATGGCTGTTGTTGCTCCCACTGGTGGGCGCCGTGCTCATTGGTGGTGCAGGGGTGTTCGGCACCCGTCGGGCATTGAACGCCAGCCCGCTGACAGTTCTGCGCGAGGGTTGATAGACTCCTGCCATCCTCACCACAAGAAGCTGTCATGAGCCGTTACCGCCCTCCCCGCACCGCTGGCACCGCGCTGATCACCCCCGAGGGTGAAGCGCGGATGCGCGCCGAGTTCCATGAGTTGTGGCATGTACGTCGGCCCCAGGTTACCCAGGCTGTCAGCGAAGCCGCGGCCCAGGGTGATCGCTCGGAGAACGCCGAATACACCTATGGCAAAAAGATGCTGCGAGAGATCGACAGCCGCGTGCGTTTTCTCACCAAACGCCTGGAAGCGCTCAAGGTGGTCAGCGAAAAACCCAGCGATCCGAACAAGGTCTATTTCGGCGCCTGGGTCACGATCGAGGACGAGGATGGCAAAGAGTCGCGCTACCGCATTGTCGGGCCGGATGAACTGGACCTCAAACAGGGCCTGATCAGCATCGACTCGCCCCTGGCCCGCGCATTGATCGGCAAGGCACTGGACGCCGAAGTCCGGGTCCAGACACCGACGGGTGAGCAGTGCGTGTACATCGTGGCAATCGAGTACCCGTGAGCGTTAAAGCCGGGTAATCAGCCCCTGCCGGGCAACGCGGGTCAGTTGCCGGATCACTTCAGGCGCATCTTCGAGGCTGGGGGACTGAATCACTGCCAGATCGAAACTGTCGTTGGCGAAACGAGCGAGCGATTCACCGTCTTCGACAAACTGGATCAGGAAGGCAGCGGGACCGCCGGTACGACGTGGCCAGCCATCGAGATAACGCAAGAGCGTTGGCTGATGTTTGCCGCCAAGCAGGATTTTTGGATTGCGCTGGGTGAGATGTGCCGTGATCGGCGCGGGACGTACAACGGGGTTTAGTGCATTCATTGTGTCGTGTCTCTGCCTCAAAAGTCTGCATGGCAGGTGAGAGGCAACACCGAACCAGCGCTTTAGCGGTATTTCGAAGCCTGTTCCGGCTTCTATCGGCAACTGGATGAGTCACCTGGCGCCCCGCAAGTAGCTGTTTAAATCGGCGCATGAGCAACATCCTAGAGAAGCTGACTGGACAGTGTCAAGAATGACGCTCAACAAAAAAGGCCCGCACAATGCGGGCCTTTTCGTTGAACCAGAGCGGTCAACCGGCGATGGCACGGTCCGCCGAGAGCTTGCCCGCACCTTCGATCAATACCGCGAGACTGCCACCGAGCAACGCCAGGGCGAACTCATAACCGTTGTTGGCCATGAACAGACCGTTGCTGATATGCACCGAGAAAATCGCGACCAGCGACAGGAAGATCAGGCCCAGTGCGGCCGGGCGAACCAGCAAGCCGATGATCAGGGCCAGGCCGGCGAAGAATTCGGTGCCGCCCGCCAGTGCCGCCATCAGGTAACCCGGCGTCAGTCCGAGGCTTTCCATGTACTGCGCGGTTCCAGCCAGACCATAGCCACCGAATGCCCCGAAGAGTTTTTGCGAACCGTGAGCGGCGAAAACAATACCGACCACGATGCGCAGAACGGTCAGGCCGTAGCCAGCGCGGGTAGACAGTACCTTATTGATCAGAGTGCTCATGCTGTTTCATTCCTTGTCAGTGTGTGTGGGTTGGCCGCCATATTAATCAGTAATTCACATTCTAAAAGCGCAAAAAACCCGTAATAACAATCAAATTTGTTGATCATTTGCGTGATACAACCTTTTGCCCCTGGGGCTCCAACGACTCCCGCTCCCGGTCGAACGCCAAGTAATACTTGTTCACGCTATTAACATAACTGACAGGCCCCATACCCACTTGCTCCATGGCAATGCGTTCGACCTGGAAAAACCACTGGTTGGGATTCAAGCCTCGCCGGCGGGCTTCGGCGCGCATGCCTTGCACCCGCTCCGGCCCGATGTTGTAGGCCGCCAGCACGAAGGCCATGCGTTCGCGCTCGTTGAGTTTCGGACTGGCAAAGAATTTGCGCCGGATCATCGCCAGGTACTTGGCCCCGGCCTGCACATTGCCATCAAGGTCCTGAATATTGTTGACCCCCACCCGCTGCGCCGCAGAAGGCGTGATCTGCATCAGACCGGTGGGGCCACCGCCACTGCGGGCGGCGGGTTGCAGGGATGACTCCTTGAAGGCCAGCGCCGCCAGGTTCAGCCAGTCCATGCCCTGGGCGTCGGCGTGTTTTTGCAACACTGGGCGAAGTTTTTCCAGGCGCTGTCGGTCCGCCTTGGCCAGTGGATAGTGCACTTGATAGAGACGACGATAGATCCGCAGGAACGCGGCGTCCTGATCCGATGGTTTTTTGTAGACGGTGAGGAAGCGATCAATGCTGGCCCGCAGCATCGAGGCATCACGGCGCACGAACCAGAATTCCTCTCCCGGATCACTGACGAGTACCTGTTTGTCGAAACGCAGCCTGGGCAGAATCTTGCCCCAGCGTTCGGCGATCGGTTGCTCGACGATGGTCAGGTGGAAGATCCCGCCCTGCACCATCTCCAGTACATCCTCGACGGCAAGGCTCGGATCGACCCATTCGATCGTGACCGGTGGCAGTTTGTGCAAGGCGAGCTTTTGATTGATCTGGCTGACGGCATCCCCGGCGGCGCTGCCTGCGGGTAATGCCAGGGTCTTGCCGGAAAGCTGTTCAAGCCTGGTGTAGCGGCGTTCGCCCTTGATGCCCACCAGGACCAACGGGATGTTGCTGGCAATCGGCTCACTGGTGCTGACGGCGAAGCCGGGTTGCAGTTCGAGCAACTCGCCTGGCGCCACCAGATCGCCCTCCCCCCGCTGCAATGCGCCAAGCAGTTGATCCTTGGCCTTGGGAATGATCTTGAGGGTGATTTCCTGACCGTCACGGGCGTGGCCGTTGAGGTATTGCTCGAACGCTCTCAGGCGATGGTACTCGACCCCGATCGCCTGCCCCTGGACTTCACCGGAACTGTTGCGGCTCTGGTTGACCAACACCCGCAGCACACGACTGCTGCGTATTTCCGCAAGGTCGCGCACCTTGCTCGCCGGTACCGCTTGCAACGGCCCGGGCAGACGCGCGACCGCCGTCATCGGCAGTAGCAGCGAACAACACAGCAGTAGCAAAACCGAGGGACGAATCATCCACTCTCCGGAAAGAATATGAGGCCCGCTTCAATGACGAAAACCATCAAGCGCGGCGACAAAAACAGAGCGCCCAAGGCGCTGGCAACGTGCGAAAGACTGGCACAATGATGGCAAAACTACCAACCAGGCCTGGTCCGCGGCTCAAGAGACAGCGTTAACCCGTTGTAGTTCTTGGTTTTTCTTATAAATCCACGGCTCTGATATGCTTTCCGGCCTTTGGGCCGAGGTAGCACCATGCAACTCATCGATATCGGCGTCAACCTGACCAACGCCAGTTTTGCCGACAAACACCAAGCCGTACTTGACCGCGCCTACGCGGCCGGCGTGTGCCAACTGGTGCTGACCGGCACCAGTGTCGAGGGCAGTGAACAGGCCCTTGAGCTGTGCCAGCAACTGGACGAAAGCGCCCAGCGCCTGTTCGCCACCGCCGGTATTCACCCTCACTGCGCCAGCGACTGGAACGCCGACAGCGCCCGACGTTTGCGCAGCTTGCTCCTGGAGCCGAATGTAGTGGCCGTGGGCGAATGCGGGCTGGATTTCAACCGTGATTTCTCGCCGCGCCCGCAACAGGAGAAGGTCCTCGAAGAACACCTGGCCATGGCCGTCGAATTGCAGCTGCCGGTTTTTCTGCACGAACGCGACGCCAGCCAGCGCCTGCTGGAAATCCTGCGCGACTTCCGCGACCGACTGCCGGCCGCCGTAGTGCACTGCTTCACTGGAGAGCAGAAGGCACTGTTCAGCTATCTCGACCTGGACTTGCACATCGGCATTACCGGCTGGATCTGCGACGAACGCCGGGGCACGCATTTGCACCCACTGGTCAAGGAGATCAAGCGCGGACGCCTGATGCTCGAAAGCGACGCACCGTATCTGCTGCCGCGCAGCCTGCGCCCCAAGCCGAAAAACGGGCGAAACGAGCCGGCGTACCTGACCGAAGTACTGCGCGAAGTGGCACTGCATCGCGGGGAAAGCCAGGAAGATCTGGCAGCGCATACCACCGCGTGCGCGCGGGCGTTTTATGGTCTGCCATTGATCTCCTGATTGCCATAAATCCCACAGGTTTGAAGTTGATCTGCATCAAGAGTCAGTCACCTGTATAGCGGCACAATGATGGCGTCTTGCCAAAACTGTTTCCGCTATCAGAGAAGACCTCCATGGGTGCCTGGCTTAGCAATATCTCGCTGAAATACAAATTCTGGGCGGTCAACGCCGTCGCTTTCGTCACCACTCTGTTGCTGGTGCTGTACGCGGTGCAACTCGAACAGCAGGCCCGCAGTCGCGCCGCCCAGGCTTCGGCCCAGGCTCAGGCGCGATTGCTCGAAGCCTGGCCCGCCGGGCAAACGTTGCCCCACGCCGACAACTTCCTTGCGTTCAGCCGAGGACAGGCACCCACGCTCAATGAGCAACCCGTGCAAGAACTGGCCGACGCCAATGGTTGGGTCGAGATCAACGTGATGCCGCTGTTCGGTGACAATCCGCTGATGGGTGCCGAAGTGTTTACCCGTGCCGACGGCCAGCGGGTCGCCGTGATTGCCCATGGTCCGAGCCTGAGCCAGGTGTTCAACGAGCGTTTTGCCAACTACGCGGTGGCGGTGTTCGTCCTGATGCTGGCAATGCTCGGTGCATCGCAGTTATTGATCCGCTTCCTGCTCAGCCAGCTCAACACCTTGAAAGACGTCATGTTGCACGTGGAGAAAACCGGCGACCTGTCGGCCCGCGTGCCATTGGCCTGCAGCGACGAAGTCGGACAAATGGCCAACGCCTTCAACGCCATGCAGGCCGGTTATCAACGGGTGGTCAACACCGTCGCCAGCACCGCCCGGCAACTGGACGTCGGCGCCGCACGGCTGGCGGCCAGCATGAATGAAGTGCGCCACGGCATGCTGGGCCAGCAAAGCGAAACCGATCAGGCCGCCACAGCGATCAACGAAATGACCGCCACGGTCTATCACATCGCTCAACACGCCGGTGCCACCCGTGACCTTTCGCAATCGGCCGATACCCTGGCCGGCAGCGGGCAGGCGGTTGTGACACGGGTGCAGCGGTCGATTGCCGGACTGTCCACCGGCGTCCAGCAGACTGCCGAGATGATTCAACGCCTGGCCGAGGACAGCCAGAAAATCAACGGCGTGGTCAACGTGATTCACAGCATCGCCGAGCAAACCAACCTGTTGGCGCTCAACGCCGCCATCGAAGCGGCCCGGGCCGGCGAAATGGGTCGCGGTTTCGCGGTAGTCGCCGATGAAGTACGCAACCTCGCCAAACGCGTGCAGGCCTCCACGGATGAGATCACCCTCATGGTCTCGGCGTTGCAGGCCGGCACACGGGACGCCGTGGATTTCATGCAAGAGAGCTCGTTCAAGGCCGACGACTGCGTACAACAGGCGCAAGAGGCCGGCGCGGCATTGGCCGAGATCACCGGAGCGGTGGCGCAGATGCGTGAAAGCAACACGCAGATCGCGGTGGCGGCCGAGCAGCAGAGCCAGGTGGCGGAGGAGATGAACCGGGCGGTGGTGAGCATCCGTGACGTGACCGAGAACACGGTGCAGCAGACGGTGACTTCGGCGATCACCAGCAATGAGCTGGCGGCGTTGGCCGGGGAATTAAGCAAGGCGATAGGTCAGCTCAAACTTTGAGGGCCTCTTCGCGGGCAAGCCCGCTCCCACAGGTGACCGCGTTCTTTCATTGGAATACGGTCAAAATGTAGGAACGGGCTTGCTCGCGAAGGCTTCAGAACTGGCACCATCTATTCCAGTCATGGCACCTATCAAGCCAATAGCCAGCCTTGATTCGCCGCCAGCATAGACCGGGCCTATTCTTAATCACATGTGTTCAACATGGATCGAGGATCGGCATCATGGGCAAACGTCACCCCAACCTACCCGCCTGGCAATGGCGAGCCTACCCGAACAATCATCAGCACCCGACCAATCTGGTGCTGCACCTGATCGCGGTGCCGCTGTTCATCGTGGCATTTCTGCTGATTGTGACCGGGGTGTTCAGCCTGAGCCTGGCAAATATCGCCATCGGCGTAATCGGTGTGATTGCGGCGCTGGCCTTGCAACGCCACGGCCACAACCTGGAGACCCAAGCCTCCGAACCCTTCAGTGATCGCAAGGATGCGGTATCACGCCTGTTGGTCGAGCAGTTCCTGACGTTTCCACGGTTCTTCCTCAGCGGCGGCTGGTGGCGCGCCTGGCGTGAGCGCCACCGCCGGCACTGATCAGGCGAACACAGTCACGGTCTGCCGGCTCATGGCGATCAACCGGCCATCCGCGCTCCACATTTTTGCGGCGGCATGCCCGTAGCCGTCGGCGGCGTATTCGGTTTCGACGAGGTATTTGCACCAGTCCAGGGTGTTCAGTTCCAGCAGCGGCTGCACGAATTCGATGGTCCAGGTCAGCGTGCTGCCCATCGCCGGCTTCTTCAAAAACGGCATCAGGGCCGGCGGCCAGGCGTCCACCAGCGCCAGGATATGCGCCTCGCCGATAGCCTCTTCCTTTACGTCGCCGCGCAAACGTACCCAGCCACCCATTTGCCGGGATGTGCTACCGCTGAACGGCAGCCCGCCGACACTCCAGCGCATCGCCAGATGCCGCATGAACTCCGGGATGACGCCTTCGACGAAAGGCAATTCCTGGCATTCGTCCCAGTGCTTCATTTCAGGTGCCGGTTCAGCGGCCACCGCCACTTCCGAAGGTCGCGAGGCGCCGAAGCTGCCCTGGATCAACGTCACCACCTGGCCCTTCTGCATTACCCGGCCCAGCACTTGGCTGACGGCCTTGCCTTCGCGCAGCACCTCGACGTCAAAACTGACCGGCACCTCGGGCTCAACCGGGCCGACAAAGGTGATTGCCAACGAACGCACCGGCCGATCCGCCGGAACCCGGGCGCGCATGACTTCGTACTGCAAAGCGGCCACCAGGCCACCGAAACTGGCTCGCCCCTGGGCCCAGGATGCCGGGATAGACAGCTCCATCGGCTGGCTGCGGACAGCGTTGAGCAGTTCGGAAAAACGCATGAAAACCTCTGGGAATGAAAAAAGATGAAGGGATCTTAACCATCTGGCGACGTGGATACATCGCCTATTCCGGCCAAATTGACTGACAGATAAGTCGCACAAGGCTCGTGCCGGACATATAACCTGCAGGAACGAGCCTGCTCGCGATAGCGCCCGGACAGCCAACATCAATGTTGAATGTCATGACCTCATCGCGAGCAGGCTCGCTCCCACAAAGGATCTCGAGTGGTCTCAGGATTTGAAACAGGCCTTGCTGAATTTTTCCAGAACGCGGTCCGCTCGGGTTTCGGCCTCGGCCATAGTGGCTTCCCATACGGCAACACAGGGTTGCAAATCCGCTTCCCGTTCAGCCATCGCCAGCCATTGCACGCAATCGTGCCAGTCGCCCAGCGCACCCTGGGCCGATTTCAGCCGGGGCATGGCCGCTTTCGGCAAACGGTCCAGTTCGGGGTAAGCGTCGATGCCATAGCGCACGCGCTTGATCAGCAGGCGCAGCCGATGACGGTCGTGGGTCGGATCGTGCAGTGCCTCGTCGAGTTTTTTCCATTGCTTGCCCAGGCGTTTTTCGATGCGCTTGCGCAGGCCCTTGAGCAATCCCTGGCGCTGGGCGGCACGCAGAAAACGCGGAAACGCATCGAGGACGATCAACATTTGCGCGAGTTCTGGACTGGTCGCCACGGCCGGGTAAGCCTCGGCCATTTGCGCCATGCGCCACTGTGCGGCTTGGGGTTGATGGTGCTGGAGCAGGTACGCCGCCAGCACTTCGCGATCACGCAATGGCGTGGTCAGATCGCCCACCCGGGAGGCCGCCGCTTCCAGTTGTTCGACGCCGGGCAACCCGCGCAAGGGTCGCAACAGACTGCGTAACCGTCGCATGGTTGTACGCAGATCATGTAACGCTTCAGGGTCTGTACGCTCTTTCAAGCGGGCCTGACAGGCCAGCAGACGAACTTCCAGGCCCAGAACCCGAGCCACCAACCGATCGATCATGGGGGTTTACTCCGTAAACAGCGCCAGGCTGCAAGCTCCAGGCTGCAAGCTCGAAGGCTCTTGCAGTTTAGAGCTTGTCACCGCTTTTTGCTTTTAACGCCCTGCGCGCGATTCACGAATATAGAAACGAGCCTTCTCGGCTTTCTTGGTGCAGCCTTCGAACCCCTCGAATTGCTGCTGGGTCTTGGCCGCGGTCAACAACGAAAGGGCCTTGGAGTAGCTGACGGTCCCGGCGAAACCTTCGGCTTTGGCCAGGTCCAGTTCATGCCATGCCGCATCCAGGTTACTACCGCAGCTGTCGCGATAAGCGGTTTTGCCGGCACAACCAGCCAACGCCAGGGCAATCAAAGGCACGCAGATCCAGGCTTTCATCACTCACTCCTCAAGAATAGGTCAACAGTCATGCAGGTAAGACGTTGTGGCACCTGAAAAGTGCCGTTGGTCCGCTGTGCAAACTATAGCGCCGACGAGAATAACCATGTGCCGCCATGGAGTGTCGAAAATACGACGCTCTTGTCCCCTCGAACGACCATGGCGATTGAAGCATGGCCCTCGATGGGTGCATTGTTGAACCATTGAAACGAGGGCGATTCATGAAAAAGCGTGTCGCACTGGTATTGGGCTCGGGTGGAGCCCGGGGTTATGCACATATCGGGGTCATTGAAGAGATCGAACGGCGCGGCTATGACATTGCCTGTATCGCCGGATGCTCCATGGGCGCGGTGGTGGGAGGGATCTACGCCGCCGGCAAACTCAATGACTACCGTGACTGGATCGAGAGCCTGGATTATCTCGACGTGTTGCGTCTGGTGGACGTCAGTTTTCGTCTGGGGGCGATCCGTGGCGAGAAAGTCTTCGGACAGATCCGCAAGATCGTCGGCGAGATCAACATCGAAGATTTGCGCATCCCCTACACCGCGGTTGCCACCGACCTGACCAACCAGCAGGAAATCTGGTTCCAGGAAGGTTGCCTGCATCAGGCCATGCGCGCCTCGGCAGCGATTCCCAGCCTGTTTACCCCGGTGATGCAAGGCAACCGCATGCTGGTCGATGGCGGCATTCTCAACCCGCTGCCGATCGTGCCGGTGGTGTCGAGCCATTGCGACTTGATCATCGCGGTCAACCTCAACGCCACCAACCAGCGCCACTATCAATTGCCGGTCATCCAGCGTCCCGCCGCCTTCAAGACCCGCTTCGACAGCTTGATCAACTCCGTCGGCTCGAAGTTGCCGTTCCGGCGCAAACAAGCCGAGCAATTGTTGATTCTGGAACAGGAAGCCTTGAAGGCCGAAGGTGCGGAGCTCAACCCGTGGATCGAATCCGCCGAGCCCCAGGCGCAGCAACCCGCGGCCGCTCCGGAAACCAGTGGCGCCCCCCGCTCCGCCACCGGTTCGTTCATCATCGACAACGTCGGGCCGGCGTCCTTGCTGGATTTGATCAACCAGAGTTTCGAGGTGATGCAGACGTCACTGGCGCAGTACAAGATTGCCGGGTATCCGCCGGACATCCTGATCAACGTGCCCAAGCGCGTGTGTCGGTTTTTCGAGTTCTACAAGGCGCCGGAGTTGATCGCGCTGGGACGGGAGATTGCGCGGGATACGCTGGACCGGTATGAGAATGAGCAGAACTGAACGTCTGAAAATTCTCGATTGAATGCAAGGGCCTCATCGCGAGCAAGCTCGCTCCCACAGTGAATCTTTGGTGTTCACAAAATGTGTGTCTGACCAGGATCCTATGTGGGAGCGAGCTTGCTCGCGATGACGTCAGACCAGGCAACGAAGTTCTAAAGGCTGCCTTCACTCAACAACCGATACCCCACCCCAGCCTCGGTCACGATGAACCGTGGCCGGGTCGGGTCATCCGCCAGTTTCTGGCGCAAATGCCCGACCACGATGCGCAGGTAGTGAGTGTCTTCGGTATGGGTCGGCCCCCAGATGTCCTTGAGCAATTGCTGCTGGGTGATCACCCGCCCGGGATGCCGCGCCAGTTGCGCCAGCACGGCGTACTCCTTGCGAGTCAGCGCGACTTCAACATCGTCGAGCAGCACCCGGCGATACGCCAGGTCGACCGTCAACGGACCGAAGTTCAGCTCCGCTTGTTGCACCTCGCCTGCGGGCGCCTGGCGCAATAACGCACGGATCCGCGCCAGGAACTCCTGAATGCCGAATGGCTTGGTCACATAGTCATTGGCGCCGCCATCCAGGGCCTCGACTTTCTGCCCTTCACTGGCGCGCACAGAGAGCACCAGTACCGGCACCGTCGACCATTCGCGAAAATCGCGCAATACCTGTTGGCCGTCCATGTCCGGCAAGCCGAGATCGAGTACCAGCAAGTCCGGTTTGTTCAACGCAGCTTGCGCCAATCCTTCACTTCCGGTGCCCGCCTCCAGCACTTTGTAGCCCTGGGAAGCGAGGCTGATGCGCAGGAATTTGCGGATCTGCGGTTCGTCGTCAATGACCAAAATGGTCGCGGTCTGGCTCATGAATTCACATCAATACAAAGAAGTGGCAAGAGAGTAGCGCAAGCGCGATCAGGCTTCACTTTCGTATCCCGGCTGAGCCTGTAGCGGCAGGTGCAACGCGATGCAGGTGCCGCGCCCCTCGATGCCGTCGGCGACGCTGATACGCCCGCCATGGGCACCGACCATGCCCTGACAAATCGCCAGCCCCAGCCCGGTACCCTGCCCGCCGCGATCACCCCGCGCCGCGGTATAGAACATGTCGAAAATCTTCGCCCGATCCTCCTCCGGAATCCCCGGGCCCTCGTCGCTGACCGAGAAAAACAGCTCACTGTCATCAGCCCCTGCGCACAATTGCAAACGCCCGCGGGGTGGCGAAAACCGCGCGGCGTTTTCCATCACGTTGATCAGTGCCTGTTCGATCAGTGCGGCATGCACGAACAGCAACGGTAACTCCGCCGGCACGTCGGTGCTGACCTGCAACGGCGCAAGGACTGTCCGCAGACGGTTGAGCGCACTGCCGACGATGTCTGCCGGCGATACCCAGTCCCGTGCCAGCTTCAGGGCACCGTGGCCGAGCCGGGTCATGTCGAGCAGATTTTGAATGTAGCGGTCCAGGCGCTCGGCTTCATCACGGGTGCCTTCGAGCAGTTCACGTCGATCCTCCAGCGGGATCGCTTCACCCAGGGCCAGCAGGCTATCGATACTGCCGCGCATGGATGTCAACGGTGTGCGTAAATCGTGGGACACCGAAGCCAGCAAGGCGCTGCGCAGTTGCTCGGTTTCGCCGTGCAGCCGCGCCGCTTCCAGATCATCGGCCAGTTGCGCCCGGGCCAGCGCCTGGGCCAGCGGTTGGGTCAGCGCGGTCAACAAGCGTCGGCGTTGGCCGCTCAGGGCCTGGCCTTCCCTGGCGCACACGCCGAGCAACGCCAGCGGGCCGTCTTCCACCGATAACGGCCACCACCACCAGCGACCGAACGGCAAGGTGCCGGTGCCCGCACCCGCGGGTTGATCGTGCTGCCAGGCCCAATCGGCGGCGGCGCGCTCAGCTTCGGTGAACTCCAGGGGGCCACCGGTTTCGACTTTCCAGCCGTTTTGCCCGTCGCGATTGAGCAGGCACAGTTGCACGTCGCTCCAACCGTTGAGGTGCTGGGCAGCCGCGCTGACCACGGCCTGGCGGTCGGTGGCGGCGGTCAGTTTGCGGGACAGGTCGAGCAGTTCGGTGGTCTCTTCCTGGGTATCGCGCAGTGCCTGCAATTGCCTGCGCTGGCGCGCCGCGAGGTTGCCGGTGAGGGCCGCCATCAGCAGGAAAAACAGTAAGGTCAGCACGTCTTCTTCGCGCTGGATGCTGAAAGAGAAATTCGGCGGAATGAACAGGAAGTCATAGGTCAGGAACGACAGCGCCGCACAGGCCAGCGCCGGCCCAAGACTGCTGCGCACCGCCACCAGCAATACCGCCGCAAGGAACACCAGGGAGATGTTCGGCAGTGGCAGTACGCTCGCCACGGCCCAGGCCAGAGCGCTGGCCAAAATCGTCGCCACCACGGCCAATGCGTAGTCGAACCAGACCAGTGAATGCATCGACCGCCGATGGGGTTGATGCGGTTGGTGATCGCTGTCGAGAACGTTGATTTCCAGCCCGCGCGCATTACGCAGCAGACGCGCCGCCAACCCGCCACCGAACAGACGTCGGCGCAAACGCGGCCGGGACTGACCCACCAGCACTAGGCTGGCACGGCGTTCGGCGGCATGCTGGATCAGGGTTTTCGCCACTTCACCGGCGCGCAGCAACACCACTTCGCCGCCCAGGCGCTCGGCCAGTTGCTGGGCGCTTTGCAGGCGCAGGCGGGACTGCTCGTCACGCACGCTGCCGTTGTCCACGTGCACCAGGCTCCAGGGCAAGTGCCGCCGCTGAGCCACGCGACTGGCATGACGCACCAGGCGCTCGGCCTGGGCATCGCCGTCGACCCCTACCAGCAAACGCCCGCGCACGGCCGGCGCCGCTTGCCCCAACTGACGATACCCTTGGGCCAGATCGTTATCGACTTGAGCCGCCGCGGTTTGCATCGCCAGTTCGCGCAGGGCCGTCAGGTTGGTCTGGGAAAAGAACGCATCGATGGCCGCCCGCGCCTGCTCCGGCACATAGACCTTGCCATCGCGCAATCGCTCGAGCAGCTCCCGTGGTGGCAAGTCGATCAGCAGCAGTTCATAAGCTTCCTGCAATACCCAGTCCGGCAGGGTTTCGCGGACCTGCACACCGGTGATGCCGCGCACCTGATCGTTGAGGCTTTCCAGGTGCTGGACGTTGACCGTGGTGTACACATCGATGCCGGCGGCGAGCAGTTCCTGAATGTCCTGCCAGCGTTTTTCGTGACGACTGCCGGGTGCGTTGGTGTGCGCCAGTTCGTCGACCAGCACCAGCTTGGGTTTGGCGAGGAGCAGACCGTCAAGGTCCATTTCTTCGAGCAACACGCCACGGTATTCGGATCGTACCAACGGCTGCTGCGACAAGCCGCCGAGCAGTGCTTCGGTTTCGGCCCGGCCGTGGGTTTCGACGACGCCGGCAATGACTTTCACCCCTTGGCGTAACTGGGTATGGGCCGCTTGCAGCATGGCGTAGGTCTTGCCGACACCCGGCGCGGCACCTAGAAACACTTTGAGCCGGCCACGGCCATCGCGGGGCAGGTCTGCTAACAGCGCGTCGGCGCGGCCGGAGTTGCTCATGCTTGGGGTCTCTTTTTACCTGGATTGATGTAGTGACTGTTCTGCAGTCTTCGCGAGCAAGCCCGCTCCCACAGGTGTACGCACTCCAATGTGAGAGCGGGCTTGCCCGCGATTGGCAGCGCCGCTGATTTACAGTTTTTCCAGCGCCCGATTCAACTCAAGCACATTCACCACCGGCGGGCCTACCAATGGCTGCTCGGTGTGGGCGTCCAGCAGTTGTTGCAGGGTCGCTACCGGCAGATTGCGCGCCGTCGCGACACGCGCCAGTTGATAGGCAATCGCCGCCGGAGGCAAGTGCGGATCGAGACCGCTGCCGGACGTAGTGACCAGCGCCAATGGCACCGGTCCCTGGTCTGGCACCAGCAGTTTGCTGGCATCGTCGATCACCCGCATCGCCAGCGCCGGGTTGCTCGGCGACAGGTTGCTGGCACTGCTCGACACGGTGGCAAAGGCACCGGCCGAAGGACGTGGGTGGAACCAGGCGTCGCCAACGAAATCCTGAGCGATCAGAGAGGACCCGCGGACCTTGCCCTCGGCATCCCGCACCAGGCTGCCGTTGGCCTGATCCGGGAACGCGACCTGGGCCACGCCGGTGACCACCAGTGGATAAGCGACGCCGGTGATCAGCGTCATCAGGACCAGCAGGCTCAGGGCCGGGCGTATCAATGTGGACATTTGAAAATCCTCGAATTCACAGGAAAAACCTGTAGGAGCGAGCTTGCTCGCGATGGATCTGAAGGCGCCGCGCTTTGTCAGAAAGGGCGCGTTATCGTTAACCACCATCGCGAGCGAGCTCGCTCCTACAGGGGGGTGTTCAGTCAAACCAGATGCAACGCCGTCAACAGCATGTCGATCGCCTTGATCCCCACGAACGGCACCAGAATCCCGCCCAGGCCGTAGATCAACAGATTGCGCCGCAACAACGCTGCCGCACTCGCCGCGTGAACCCGCACACCGCGCAGCGCCAGCGGAATCAGCACCACAATGATCAGGGCGTTAAACACGATCGCCGAGAGAATCGCGCTCTGCGGGCTGCTCAGGTGCATCACATTGAGCACGCCCAGTTGCGGGTAGATCGCGGCGAACAGCGCCGGCAGGATTGCGAAATACTTGGCCACGTCGTTGGCGATGGAAAAGGTCGTCAGCGCACCGCGGGTGACCAGCAACTCCTTGCCAATCTGCACCACGTCCAGCAGCTTGGTCGGGTCGCTGTCGAGGTCGACCATGTTGGCCGCTTCACGGGCCGCCTGCGTGCCGTCGTTCATCGCCATGCCGACGTCCGCCTGGGCCAGGGCCGGTGCGTCGTTGGCGCCGTCGCCGCACATGGCGACCAGACGACCGTCGTTTTGCTCGTGACGAATGCGCGCCAGTTTTTTCTCCGGCGTGGCTTCGGCCAACACATCGTCCACACCCGCCTCAGCGGCGATGGCAGCGGCGGTCAATGGGTTGTCGCCGGTGACCATGACGGTGCGGATCCCCAGTTTGCGCAACTCGGCGAAACGCTCGCGGATACCGGGCTTGACCACGTCCTTGAGGTGGATCGCCCCGAGCAACTTGCCGTCGGCACACACCAGCAACGGGGTGCCGCCGCTTTGGGCGATCTTGTCGATTTCACGGGACAGGGCCGGTGCCAGGTCAGCACGCTTGAGACCAACGAACGCCAGCAACGAATCCACCGCGCCCTTGCGGTACACGCGTCCCTGATAGTCGACACCGGACAAGCGGGTTTCGGCACTGAATGGCACGGCTGTCAGCACCTCAGCGGACGGTTCCGGTTGCGGATGGGTGCCGCGCAGGTACTCGACGATCGACTTGCCTTCCGCAGTGTCGTCGGCCAGCGAGGCCAGCAACGCGCCTTCGGCCAACTCCCCGGCTGTCACGCCAGGCGCGGCATACACCGCCGAGCAACGACGGTTACCGAAGGTGATGGTGCCGGTCTTGTCCAGCAGCAGGACGTGCACGTCCCCCGCCGCTTCCACCGCACGACCGGACTTGGCGATCACGTTCAGGCGCACCAGGCGATCCATACCGGCGATACCGATGGCCGACAGCAAGCCGCCGATGGTGGTCGGAATCAACGTGACCAACAGCGCCACCAGGAACACCAGCGGCAGGCTGCCGTTGGCGAAGTGGGCGAACGGTTGCAGGGTGACGACCACCAGCAGGAAGATCAGGGTCAGGCCGATCAGCAGGATATCGAGCGCCACTTCGTTCGGGGTTTTCTGGCGCTTGGCGCCTTCGACCAGGGCGATCATGCGGTCCAGGGTCGACTCACCGGGGTTGGCGGTAATCTTCACCAGCAGCCAGTCGGACACCAGCCGCGTGTTGCCGGTGACGGCAGAACGGTCGCCACCGGACTCGCGAATCACGGGGGCCGATTCACCGGTAATCGCCGCTTCGTTGACTGCCGCGATGCCTTCGATCACCTCGCCGTCACCGGGGATCATCTCCCCGGCTTCGACGCGCACCACATCGCCCTTGCGCAGGTTGGCGGCGGGCACCACCTGAAAGCTGCCGTTGCCGGTCTTGCGCCGGGCGCTCAAGCCTTCACTGCCGGCCTTGAGGCTGTCGGCGCGGGCCTTGCCGCGACCTTCGGCCAGGGCCTCGGCGAAGTTGGCGAACAGGACGGTGAACCACAGCCACACAGCGATTTGCGCGGCGACGAAAGTCGGCACTGCGGTGTCGGGAATGAAGCACAGCACGGTGTTCAGGATCGCCGTCAGTTCGACCACCAGCATCACCGGCGCACGCTGCAACTGCCGTGGGTCGAGCTTGACGAAAGCTTGCAGCAGCGCCGGGCGCCACAGGGCCGAGATCGCGGTTTTAGTTTGTTCCGGTGCCTTGGCGGCGACGGTTTTGGTTACGGGCATATTCATCATCAGCTCCTTAGCTCTTTAACCCAAAAGCAGCCATACCCAGATGTTCAGCGATTGGGCCCAGTGCCAAAGTCGGCAAGAATGTCAGGCCGCCCACCAGCAAAATGGTCACGGTCAGCAGGGTCACGAATAGCGGGCCGTGGGTCGGGAAGCTGTTCTGCCCGATCGGGGCGGTTTTCTTCAGCGCCAGGCTGCCGGCCAGGGCCAGGACCGGGAGGATGTAGCCGAAGCGACCGATCAACATGCCCAGGCCCAGCATCAGGTTGTGGAAGGGGGTATTGGCGCCAAAGCCAGCGAAAGCGGAACCGTTGTTGGCACTGGCCGAGGTGTAGGCGTAGAGCATCTGACTGAATCCGTGAGGCCCAGGGTTGCTCACCGCAGCCACCGGGCCTGGCAGGCTGGCGGCGATCGCGCCGAGCACCAGTACGCCAATCGGCATGACCATCAGGGTCACCACCAGCAATTGCACTTCCCTGGCTTGCAGTTTCTTGCCGAGGTATTCCGGAGTACGACCGATCATCAGGCCGGCGAGGAACACCGCGATCAGCACGTTGAGCAACATGCCGTAGAGCCCGGCGCCAACGCCGCCGAAGATCACTTCGCCGACCATCATGTTGACCAGGGCCACCATGCCGCTCAGTGGGTTGAGGCTGTCGTGCATGCCGTTTACCGAACCGTTCGACGCGGACGTAGTGGTCACCGACCAGAGCACGGTGGCGGTGGTGCCGAAACGCGCTTCCTTGCCTTCCAGCGGCGCGGTCTGCTCGACAGCGACGTTGTTCAAGGCAGGGTTAGGTTGGTATTCAGCCCACAGCGAGGTCGCGCCGCCGATCAGGAACAGCGCCAGCATGCAGGCGATGATCGCCCGACTCTGACGCAGGTCCTTTACGTAGTGACCGAAGGTGAACACCAGCGCCACCGGGATCAGGATGATCGAGGCCACTTCGAACAGATTGCTCCACGCCGTCGGGTTCTCGAACGGATGCGCCGAGTTCACGCCGAAGAAGCCACCACCATTGGTGCCCAATTGCTTGATGGCAATCTGACTGGCAGCCGGTCCCAGCGGAATCACTTGGTCAACACCCTGCATGGTCACTGCATTCACGTACTGCGCGAAAGTTTGCGGCACGCCCTGCCAGACCAGGTACAGCGCCAGCAGCAGGCACAGCGGCAGCAAGCCGTAGAGGGTGGCACGGGTCATGTCGACCCAGAAGTTGCCCAGAGTCCGGGTGGATTTGCGGCCGATGCCGCGACACAGCGCGACCAGTACCGCCAGACCGGTGGCGGCGCTGACGAAGTTCTGCACGGTGAGGCCAGCCATCTGGCTCAAGTAGCTCAGGGACGCTTCGCCGCTGTATGCCTGCCAGTTGGTGTTGGTCATGAAGCTGACGGCGGTGTTGAACGCCAGCGTCCACTCCTGACCCGGCAGGTTCTGCGGGTTGAGCGGCAGGTGGTCCTGGAACAACAGGATCGTGAACAGCAGCAGGAAACCCGCGAGGTTGAAGGCAATCAAGGCCAGGGCGTATTTCTGCCAGCTCTGTTCGGCTTGCGGATCGACGCCGGCCAGACGATAACAACCACGTTCGACCGGACCGAGAATCGGCGTCAGCCAGGTGCGCTGCCCTTCCATCACCTTGTAGTAGAAGCGCCCGAGAAACGGCGCCGGGACCAAAACCAGGGCAAAAAAACCGAGGATCAGCCAATAGTCATAACTGTGCATAGCCGCTCCTAGTTCCGGTCCGCGCGCAGCAGCGCAACAAACAGATAAATGAACAGCCCCACTGCCAGCAGCAGCGACACCCCGTCCAGAACGCTCATGGAAGTTCTCCGTGTTACGGCGTATTGCCGCGTGTGGAGTCATTGTCGGAAAGGAGGCTGTAAAGGAACGAGATCGAGGGTGCCCGCAGGGCATAAAGAAAGCGTAAAGAGTGGGTTTACGCGGGGGTTACAGGGTGCGGGAAGGCGTTCCAGCACGGAAAAAACCGGGAGTGTCGTACGTAGAGCGTTAAATTGTGCGCGAGAGTAGTGAGTGCTGGTTGCAAGTCATGGATAATCCGGCCCAAATGACGCGACGCAACCGATTGGGGTCAGGATCTCTTGCACCTCCCCGCTTGCGCCTGCAAGCTACCTCTATTCGCATTACTGAAAAAGGCTGGCCCAACGTGCGTATCCTAATTACCGGCGGAGCCGGTTTCATAGGCTCGGCCCTTGTCCGCGAGCTGATTCAACACACTGAGCATGAAGTGCTCAACCTGGACAAACTGACGTATGCCGGCAATCTCGAGTCGCTGACCAGCATTGCCAACGACACTCGCTACGAGTTCGTTCAGGCCGATATTGTCGATCAGGCGACCGTCAGTGCAGTGCTGGCGCGCTTTCAGCCTCACGCGATCATGCACCTGGCAGCGGAGTCCCACGTCGATCGTTCCATCGACGGGCCATCGGAATTCATCCAGACCAACATTGTCGGCACCTACAGCCTGCTCGAAGCCGCCCGAGCCTATTGGCAAGCCCTCCCGGAACCTGAGAAAAGCGCCTTCCGCTTTCATCACATTTCCACTGACGAGGTTTACGGCGACCTGCACGGTGTCGATGATCTGTTCACGGAAACGACGCCCTACGCGCCGAGCTCGCCCTACTCCGCCAGCAAGGCAGCGTCCGACCATCTGGTCCGCGCCTGGCAGCGGACCTATGGCTTGCCGGTGCTGCTGACCAATTGCTCGAACAATTACGGGCCGTTCCACTTCCCCGAGAAACTGATTCCGCTGGTCATCCTCAATGCGTTGGCCGGCAAGCCGCTGCCGGTGTATGGCAATGGCCTGCAGGTTCGCGACTGGCTGTTCGTCGAGGATCACGCCCGTGCGCTGCTCAAAGTGGTGACCACCGGCACCGTCGGCGAGACTTACAACATCGGCGGGCATAACGAACAAAAGAACATCGACGTGGTGCGTGGCATCTGCGCCCTGCTCGAAGAATTGGCACCGCACAAGCCCGAGGGCGTTGCGCATTACGCCGACCTCATCACGTTCGTCCAGGATCGCCCTGGTCATGACCTGCGTTACGCAATCGACGCCAGCAAGATTGAACGCGAACTGGGCTGGGTGCCCGAAGAGACCTTCGAAACCGGCCTGCGCAAAACCGTTCAATGGTACCTGGACAATCTGGAATGGTGCCGCCGCGTTCAAGACGGCAGCTATCAGGGCGAACGCCTTGGCGCCATCAATCCCAAGGAGCTGCTCGCATGATGAAAGGCATCGTTTTGGCGGGTGGCTCGGGCACGCGCCTGCACCCGATTACGCTTGGAGTGTCGAAACAGCTGTTGCCGGTCTACGACAAGCCAATGATCTACTATCCGATTTCGGTGCTGATGCTGGCCGGTATCAAGGATATTCTGCTGATCTCCACCCCGCAGGATCTGCCCCAATATCGCAATCTGCTGGGTGACGGCAGCCAGTTCGGGGTGAATTTCAGCTTTGCCGAGCAGCCATCACCGGACGGTCTGGCCCAGGCCTTTCTGATTGGCGAAGAGTTCATTGGCGATGACCCTGTGTGCCTGATCCTGGGCGACAACATCTTCCATGGTCAACACTTTGGCGAACAATTGCAGAACGCGGCAAAACGCACCTCCGGCGCCACCGTGTTCGGCTACTGGGTCAAGGACCCCGAGCGCTTCGGTGTGATTGATTTCGACAGCGATGGCCGTGCCCTTTCGATCGAAGAAAAACCGAAAGCGCCGAAATCCAGTTATGCCGTTACCGGCCTGTACTTCTACGACAACGATGTGATCGAGATCGCCAAGGCGGTGAAACCTTCGCCACGCGGCGAGCTGGAAATCACAGACGTCAACAATGCCTATCTGCAACGTGGCGATCTTCAGGTCGAGCGTTTTGGTCGAGGATTCGCCTGGCTCGACACCGGCACCCACGATAGCTTGCTCGAAGCCTCTCAGTACGTGCAGACCATCGAACACCGCCAGGGTCTCAAAGTCGCCTGTCTCGAAGAGATCGCCTATGAAAACGCCTGGATCAACCGCGAACAGTTGATGGAGCGCGCCCGGTACTTTGGCAAAACCGGGTATGGCCAGTACCTGGCCAAGCTGGCAGGGGAAGAGCAATGAACCTGTGCGAGCCCGATTCGCCCGGTAACGAGACTGGACTGTTCCCGTGAAAATACTCATCAATGGTCGACACGGTCAGGTTTCACATGAATTGCAACAGCGGCTGGGGGCTGTCGGTGAACTGGTCGTATTGGGTCGCGATCAGCTCGATCTCGCGCAGCCCGATCAGATTCGCCATCAAGTGCAAAACATTCGACCCGATCTGATCATCAACGCGGCGGCCCATACAGCGGTTGATCTGGCAGAAAGTGAACCGCAATCAGCCTTTGCCATTAACGCCGTAGCTCCCGGCATCCTGGCCGAAGAAGCGCTGGCCCTCGACATCCCGTTGATACATTACTCCACGGACTATGTATTCGACGGGATGAAAGCCGGACCTTACAACGAGGACGACACGCCCAATCCGCTCGGGGTGTACGGCAAGAGCAAGCTGGCCGGTGAACAGGCCATCAGAGACGTGCAAGGTAAACATCTGATTCTGCGTACCAGCTGGGTCTACTCGACTCATGGCCGCAACTTTCTACTGACGATGCAACGTCTGCTGCAAGAGAAACCTGAGTTACGTGTAGTCGCCGATCAAATCGGCGCACCTACATGGGCCGGTACAATCGCCAATAGCACCCTTGCCCTGATTGAACGCTGGCAGACGAGTCAGGTTGCCAACTGGGGTACTTATCACCTGAGCGCTCAAGGTGAGACCTCCTGGTTCGGCTTCGCCCAGGCGATCGGTGAAGCGCTGCGACAACAGGGCAAGCCCTGCGCCGACCTGTTACCGATCCCGTCCAGCGACTACCCGACACCCGCAGCCCGACCGCTCAACTCGCGCCTGGATTGCAGTCGCTTGCAACGCGACTGGGGGGTCAGCCAACCAGACTGGCAAACGGCGTTGCGCGAGTGCCTCAATCTGCAAGCCTGAATATCAACCGCTGCCCGCGCCGGCATTGAAATACCAAACCTGCGCGTTGCAGGGGTGTGGGGAGCGGGTATGCGGGCTTGCTCGCGAAAGCCGCATTTGAAACCGGCGCGCCCCTGACTGACGCACAATATTCGCGCATCCAGTGGCGAACATCCCCGATACGACAGCTTTCAGCCCATTACGACGTGCAATCACGAAATGGCACGCCCACTGCACTGGCCTCCCCTGAGCTTTCCAAACCACTCAGGGAGCAAACCCATGAACACACAACTCAAACCCACGCTGGGCACCTTACACCTGTGGGGCATTGCGGTCGGGCTGGTGATTTCCGGAGAGTATTTCGGCTGGAGCTATGGCTGGGGCGTGGCCGGAACCTTGGGCTTTCTGGTGACTTCGTTCATGGTCGCCACCATGTACACCTGCTTCATTTTCAGCTTCACCGAACTGACCACCGCCATTCCTCACGCTGGCGGTCCCTTTGCCTACAGTCGTCGCGCCTTTGGCGAGAAAGGCGGCTTGATCGCCGGGCTGGCGACACTGATCGAATTCGTCTTCGCCCCACCGGCGATTGCCCTAGCCATCGGCGCCTACCTCAATGTCCAGTTTCCTGCCCTGGACCCGAAACACGCGGCAGTCGGTGCCTACCTCGTATTCATGGGCCTCAACATTCTGGGCGTGAAACTGGCGGCGACCTTCGAACTGGTGGTCTGCGTGTTGGCGGTCGCTGAATTGCTGGTGTTCATGGGCGTGGTCGCACCGGCATTCAGCTTCAGCAACTTCGCGCTCAATGGCTGGGCCGGCTCCGACGTGTTCGGTGCCCCGGCGATTGCCGGGATGTTCGCGGCCATCCCCTTTGCCATCTGGTTCTTCCTCGCCATCGAAGGCGCAGCCATGGCCGCCGAAGAAGCCAAGGACCCGAAACGCACGATTCCCAAGGCTTACATCAGCGGTATTCTGACCCTTGTGCTGCTGGCGATGGGTGTGATGTTCTTCGCCGGTGGTGTCGGTGACTGGCGCACCCTGTCGAACATCAACGACCCGCTGCCGCAGGCAATGAAAACCGTGGTCGGCGAAAGCTCGGGCTGGTTGCATATGCTGGTGTGGATCGGCCTGTTCGGCCTGGTGGCGAGTTTCCACGGGATCATCCTCGGCTACTCGCGGCAGTTCTTCGCCCTCGCCCGGGCCGGTTACCTGCCGGCGTCCCTGGCTAGATTGTCGCGTTTTCAAACCCCGCACCGGGCAATCATCGCCGGCGGTGTGATCGGCATTGCAGCCATCTACAGCGACGGCCTGATCAACCTCGGCGGCATGACACTGACTGCCGCGATGATCACCATGGCCGTGTTCGGCGCCATCGTGATGTACATCATGAGCATGCTCAGCCTGTTCAAACTGCGTAAAACCGAGCCGAACCTGGAACGCACCTTCCGCGCCCCGTGCTACCCGCTGGTGCCGTTCATTGCACTGATGCTGGCGGTGGTGTGCCTGGTGGCGATGGCCTGGTTCAACACGTTGATCGGCCTGATCTTCCTGGGCTTCATGGCGGCTGGTTTCCTGTACTTCATGCTCACCGCGCAATTGCGCGCTGACGCACCGGCGGATGCGATGTTGACCGGACATTGAAAGCGTTCGAGTGAACCTTAAACAACAGGCATAGAATGGGGGTGATTGCGATGGAACTGCGACAAAACCCCATCACTCAAAGTGGTATGCACGATCGGTTGGCGAACCCTCGCCAACCCGCCTGCTTTCAAGGAGAGTCCTATGCCCTGGTATGCCTGGTTGATTCTGGTCGTTGCCATCGGCTCGATCGTTGGTGGTCTGATGATGCTGCGCGACACCGCCAACAAGGTCGAATTGACCGAAGAGCAACGTAAGCGCGTCGCCGAACGCAATGCGGAAATGGACGCCAAGGAAGCGCAGGACCGCTGACTGAAAACCCCGCCTGAAACGGCGGGGTTTGTTTTTGCGTGAAAGCACCTGAAATCATGCCGCTTTTGACCCATATCGAAGCAGCTGCATGTTTTTTAGAAGTAGAAGTACAGTCACCATGCAATTTTCATTGGTTAATATGTCCGCATTGATGCGGAGATATCAGATGCGTTACTCGCAGGACCATAAAGCCCAGACCCACCAACGCATAATCAAAGAAGCTTCAGCGCGATTTCGACGCGATGGTATCGGCGCGACCGGGCTGCAACCCCTGATGAAAGCACTGGGCTTGACCCACGGTGGCTTTTACTCGCACTTCAAGTCCAAAGACGAACTGGTAGAGAAAGCCTTGCAAGAGGCTGGCGCACAAGTCGACGAGTTGTGCGCGCAAATCTTCGCCGAAGAGCATCCACTCGAATCCTTCATCGACGCTTATCTGTCCGAATGGCATCAAACCTCACCTCAGGAAGGCTGCCCGCTGTTGACCATTTCTTCGGAACTGGGACTGCGTGGTCAACCGAGTCCAACCAGCGATGTCGTGCTCCAGGCGCGACTCGATCAGATCCAGCACACCCTTGACGGAGAGCGGAGCGCCGAGCGCAGCATTGTGATCATGTCTACGCTGGTCGGCGCCTTGCTGTTATCGCGTAGCGTTGCCGACGCCGAATTTGCCCAACGGATTCTCGACGTCGCACGCGAACACCTCAAACACTCGCAGGATTAACCCTGCCAACGCTTGAACAGCACACTGGCATTGACCCCGCCAAATCCGAAGCCGTTGGACAATGCGTATTCGATGGCCATCGGCCGAGCATTGCCATGAACGATGTCCACGCCTTCAGCGGCAGGGTCCGGGTTTTCGAAGTTGAGGGTCGCCGGCACGATCTGGTCGCGGATCGCCAGCAGCGTAAAGATCGCTTCGAGTCCACCCGCTGCACCGAGCAAATGCCCGGTCGCCGACTTGGTCGACGTCACGGCGATGCCGTTTTGCGCGCCGAACAATGCCTTGATCGCCGCCAGCTCTCCCAGATCCCCCACCGGAGTCGAGGTTGCATGCGCATTCAGATGCTGAACCTGAGCCGGTGAAACACCTGCTTGTGCCAACGCCAACGACATCGCTCGCCGCGCACCGCTGCCGTCCTCGGGGCCGGCGGTCAGGTGAAAGGCATCGGCGCTGGTGCCGTAGCCGACCAGCTCCGCCAGCGGGTGTGCCCCCCGGGCCAGTGCATGGTCCAGAGACTCGATGACCAGCAGCCCGGCCCCTTCTCCCATGACAAATCCATCTCGACCACTGTCGAACGGTCGCGAAGCGCGCTCAGGCGTTTCGTTGTAAGCGCTGGACAAGGCGCGAGCAGCCGCAAACCCGGCAAGGCTGACCCGATCGATCGCCGCTTCGGCGCCACCGCATACCGCAATGTCCGCTTCCCCCGCACGAATCAAACGCGCCGCATCGCCGATTGCCTGCACACCGGCCGCGCAAGCCGTAACTGGCGCACCCAATGGACCTTTGAAGCCATGCGCTATCGAGACATGGCCGGCCGCGAGATTGACCAAAAACGAAGGAATTGTGAACGGAGACAAGCGTCGCGGCCCACGGCTGTCGGTCGTACGTACCGCATCCGCAATCGCGCCAAAACCGCCCACACCTGAACCGATGATGGTGGCCGTGCGCTCCTGGGCGTTGGCGTCCAGCGCCTGCCAGCCTGCTTGCTCCAGTGCCTGACGCGCCGCTTCCATGGCGAACAGAATAAAGCGGTCCATCTTCTTCTGTTCCTTGGGTGGGGTTGCCCGGTCCGGATCGAACCCCGCCTCCGGATCGTCAGCCAGCGTGGGCACGGCACCACCGACCGTGGCCGGCAGATCGGCAACCACCTCCTGCGGCAGATTGCGCAGCCCGGAACGCCCGGCCAGCAGACGCTCCCAGACCATTTCGACACCGCTCCCCAGCGGCGACACCAGGCCCATACCTGTTACAACCACACGACAATTACTCATACCACACATACCTCAAGCCGGTTGATGGCGCTTACCGATAACGGGCAGCGGCCTTGCTTTTGGAAAGGTTCGGCGCCATCACAAGACGCGCCGCCACAAAGGCATCCCAATCGCCCGTATCCGGTAACGAAGGAATGGTGATCAATTCACCCTGGTCCAGACCCGACAACGCCGCATCGACCATCTCGCCCGCCTCCATCACCATGTCCGCAGGAATCTCTGACGCATCGATACCAGAACGCTCCCAGATCTCGGTGCGTGTCACACCGGGCAGGACCGCCTGGATCTTCACACCGGTGCCATCCAGCTCGGCGTTCAACGATTGAGTCAAGCTCAACACATAGGCCTTGCTGGCGCTGTACGTCGCATTGAAACGCTCGGGGAACAACGCCACCACCGATGCAATATTGATGATCGTGCCGCGCCCGGCCTTGGTAAAACTGGCTGCAGCCGCCGCGGCCAATCGCGTGACCGCCGTGATGTTCAACTGAATCATTCGCTCCAGTTGATCGGTATCGGCATTGGCCAATAGCCCGTCCGCCGCCACGCCGGCGTTATTGAGCAACAAACTGATACTTGAATCGCTGCGTAACCGCTGTTCGAGCTGCAGCACGTCTTGTTTTTGGGTCAGATCCGCCTTCAGCACTTCGACCTTGATCCCATGCGCCGTGCGCAGTGTGCTCGCGGCCGCCTCCAGTCGCTGCTCGTCGCGAGCCACCAGCAACAAATCAAAACCACGAGCTGCCAACCGCTCAGCGTAAACCGCCCCGATGCCGGAAGAAGCACCGGTGACGAGGGCCGTACCTTGGGACTGGGTAGAGTTCATGACTATGCTCCTGGGAACACTAGGATGAGAACAGAGATTTCATTATAAGCATAATTTAACTGTTTTATTACACACATAATTTTTCTGACGGGCAAGCGGCCACGCGGACAAGCCCAAAAATATGGCCCCTTCCTGTCCCCTCCTTCAGCACGACGGTAACTCGAACCCTTACAGCAACGCACCAAAGACCTGCCTGCTGCATACTGCGGAGTCTGCCGGCTCCGCTGAGTAGGAATAGATTGCATAAACAGCGGTTTAACTTGTCAACAGCTTGCCGTCAGAATGTAGATACGGGAGAATGCAAAACGTTACTAATTATTTTTCACCACCACTGTCAGCGAAGACCGATAGAGCATTTCTCAACGCCAGCTGACTTTTTGTAATTTGAGGGTTTCATGAACTTCCCTACAAAAATACGTCCTGACATTGAACATCATGAAATCGATATTACAGAGTTTCTTCGCGACTTATGGAAGCAAAGATCTATTATTCTGCTCTTCACCGGGCTTTCCACAGCGATCGCAGTAACTTATGCATTAACGGCGCAACCTCAATATAAAGTACAGAACGAAATCAGGCCTGTGGCAGCTACAGACCTGGACATGTTAAACGAGTCCGGCCTTTATAAGATTCAACCAGAGCAAGCCTTAAGACGCATTGGTTCGTCCATGGATTCTTATACCGAACGTTTAAGTTTCTTCCAGGCCAATCCGGGTTTACTCGCTCCCCTACAAGCCAACGGCAAGTCAATCGAGGAGACCCTCGAACGTTTCAATACCAGTGCGTTTACAGTCGAACAAATCGACCCTAAAAAAACTGCTAATCTTTCGGAAGCAATTCAACTTGGCGTAGAGTATCCATCTGGCGTGGATGGGGTGGCTATTGTTAACAACTTTACCGCGTTTGTAGTCAAACGCGAAAAAGAAAAAGTCGAAGCGGATTTTAAAACACTTATTGAGAACCGGATCGCGCAAACAGAAAAAAAGCTGTTATCCAAGAAAGCTGCCTATGAAGCCGAAAAAGACTCAGAAATCGCAGAGCTCCTTGAAAAGGATCAGTTAAAAAAAGAAACTCTACAGGACGAACTCAAAGCCCTGCGACAACAACTGCAAACCCGTCGACAAAATCGTGTGAAACAGTTGGATGAGGCAATATCGATTGCCAAAAATCTGGGAATTGTTACCCCTACCACGCCATCTGCCCTTGGAGAGGCTGGGCAAACAAGGCAAGGCAACATGATTCGCACAGAAGTAAGCAACCAACAAATACCTCTGTATTTTATGGGGCAGTCGGCACTTGAAGCAGAGCGCGCAACACTCGTCGCCCGAAACTCCGATGATTTTACTGAACCTCGCGTTGATGAAATCCAGAAAGAGCTCAGTCTTCTCGCTAACAACCGAAAAGTTGCTCTGCTTAAACAGCGTAGTAACGAAGAGCTGTTCTTAAAAGGCCTGGGTGAGATCAGGGAAGAGCTGGCACACTTGAAAAATCTGCATGTCAATTTTGAACAGATTAATCTGGTTAATATCGACAGGCCGGCGTCTCCCCCGCAAGGCCCTATCAAGCCGAGGAAGGCGTTAATCGTTGGTTTAGGTTTGATATTCGGACTGATGCTCGGAACAATGCTCGCTGCTGTCCGGACAATCATGCTGCCTAAAAAAGCGATTGAAGACTAAAAGCTGCAAACTTATTTCCCGCTCCAATAAAAAGGCCGATCAATGATCGGCCTTTTTCTGACTCTCGCGATTAATTCACTTCAATCCTGTCTCGGTTACTTTCCAGAATTGCCTTACCAATCCCCTTGACCTCAAGGAGTTCATCCACTGACGCAAACGGCCCATTATTGTCACGATACGCAACAATTGCCTTGGCCTTCGCCTCCCCGACACCGATTAGTTCACGTTGAAGTGTTTGTGCATCTGCACCATTGAGATCAACTTTATAGGTGTTCGCTCTAGTAGCAGCTTCCGTGACCATGGAAGACTCAACAGCTTTAGCTTCCGGAGCAGCAATAGCTGCAACAGAAGCGCCGCTCAAAAGGGCAAAAAACAAAGAGTAGAAGTAACCTTTACGCATGATGATGCTCCATGACATGAGTTGAAAGAAGCAGCTTTTCCTAAGCTGCTCCCCCAATTTAGGCCATGTTATGGAACTGTCAAAAACGTGTACGTTTCCGAATGTGAAGCAATCAAGGTTCCAAACGGCGCTGCTGGTAGATCCAGTCGACGATATCGCCGTCAGGAGCGTAACCACTGACGGTTTCGCGTAGAAGTTGGCGGACACGCACGTAATCGTCCTGTTCAATCGAGCAAAGTAATTCTGCCAGCTTGATTTTGAGTACATCCCAGGGAAGATGGTCCTCATTTGCAGTCATGATCATCGGATGCTGGGTGGCCGCCACGTTGTCACCAATCAGCAGCTCTTCGTAAAGCTTTTCGCCGGGTCGCAAACCAGTGAACTCGATAGAAATATCCCCATGCGGGTTCTTTTCCGAACGCACACTCAAGCCCGAAAGATGGATCATCTTTTCAGCAAGCTCTACGATTTTTACTGGCTCTCCCATATCTAATACAAAGACGTCGCCACCCTGCCCCATCGAACCTGCCTGGATTACAAGCTGGGCCGCCTCGGGAATAGTCATGAAATAACGAGTGATCTTGGGATGGGTAACCGTCAGTGGCCCGCCGGATTTAATCTGCTTGTGAAATAACGGGATGACCGAACCAGAGGACCCAAGAACATTGCCAAAACGTACCATAGTGAAGCGCGTCTTGTTTACCCGCGAAACGTTGGTGTCATCACCGAATAGTGCCGGGGCAAGTTCTCGACTGAGCGCCTGTAGCGTCAACTCAGCGAGACGTTTTGTGCTGCCCATTACGTTTGTCGGGCGCACCGCTTTATCTGTCGATATCAAAACAAAGTTGGCGACACCCGCCATTAACGCCGCCTGAGCGGTATTGAGTGTACCGATTACATTATTTAGTACACCCTCGGCAATATTGTGCTCAACCATCGGTACGTGCTTGTAAGCTGCCGCGTGATAAACCGTATCTACGCGCCAGACCCTCATCACATCTAGTAATTTTTCCTTATTTCGTACCGATCCCAGGATGGGCAAAAGACGAACAGAGAGCGATTCTCTGCTTACGCGCTGCTCAAGTTCGGACAAGATGCTGTAGAGATTAAACTCGCTATGTTCAAACAACAGAAGCGTCGTCGGTCCCAAAGAAAGAATCTGACGACATAGTTCTGAGCCAATTGATCCGCCAGCGCCGGTGACCAGAACAGATTGTCCCGTTATGCAATGCTCCAGCAAATCACCTTGGGCCGGAACAGCGTCACGCCCCAACAGGTCGGCAATGTCTACTTCCTGAATGTCATCGACTTTGACCCGGCCACTAGCCAGGTCCATGAATCCGGGAACGCTTCGAACATGGAGCGGAAAACCTTCGAGGAAACCAAGAATTTCGCGACGCCGGCCACGACTAGCAGAAGGAATTGCTAACAGAATTTCCTGAGCCCCTGTCTCGTCGATCATCTGTTGAATATGCTTTGGCTTATAAACCTGAAGCCCGGAAATAACACGATCAGCGATGCTCTTATCATCGTCTATAAAGGCCACCGGACGCATCATGCGCCCCATACGCAGTGCGGCTACCAGCTGATTTCCTGCCGCGCCAGCGCCAAAAATGGCGACTCTGGGTAAACCGTCGTCCCTATTGGTAAAAGGTACATGCTGCGCAGCAGCAAACCAATCACCCAGGAAGTATTGCCGCATCGCCAGACGCAATCCGCCAACCATAATCAGACTCAGCCACCAATAGTTGAAAATGATCGACCGCGGAACAAGATTTTGATGATTGCTGTACCAATAAACAAATACACCAAGAATTAGAGACGACAAACTGACCGCTTTGATAATCGCTATAAGAGCATCGTTGCCAAAATATCGCATCACAGCACGATACATGCCAAAGCGGATGAACAAAGGGATTGCGACCACCGGGGCACTCAAAAAAAGCCAAGTGTGGGCAATCAGCGGATTGACCATGTCGTCAATGCCGAGCCGTACCAAAAATGCCAGCCAAAGCGCTACCCATACCAGAATGACATCCGTCGAAACCTGAATGAGGCGCTTTTGCCGACGCGGCAACCCCAGCAACAGCGTGCGTAACTTATCCATAACGCCCTCGTACACCTCGAAACGCTTCCCAGTTGAACGCGTGTACGTCTCCTGACGCACTCGTCACTTCAAAAACCCATGAATCAGTTGCCGAACATCTGGCTTCTTTCGAGTTCGCCCGCATGGAACTTCACCGCCAAAATCACTAAAGGAATGTAGGCAAGAACCAGACCTAGCGCGCCATCCAGCCCGAAGTAGCTCACGCACAATGCGATGGGCAGCAACCAGCCGATGTTAATTGCCCCTACCGCTAGCGTCACTGGCAGGTGTTTGCCATATCTGCGCGATGCGAACTGATACGCATGGCTGCGATGAGCTTCGTAAACTTTATCACCACGAACAAGGCGTCGAATTAAAGTGAAGGTCGCATCAACAATGAAAACCCCCAATAAAATCAGCCAGGCCCAGAGTAATTGCGGCGCCGTCCAGGCAGCCTGAATAGAGATGATAGCAAGCACTACACCCAGGAACCCGCTGCCGGCGTCTCCCATAAAAATGCGTGCTGGAGGGAAGTTCCAGAACAAGAATCCCACTACGGCCATGGCCAACATTCCCGCGACCCACATCAGGTTTTCAAATCCGCTCAACCAATAGAGCAGACAGGCTCCCAAGCAGGAACAAATCGCCTCAACACTGGCGATACCGTCGATTCCGTCCATGAAATTATACAGATTCAGCATCCATACCAAATAGAAAGCAGCCAAAATATAACCAAACCAGCCAAGATCGACGCCCATTCCGAACAAGGTGAGGGGAGGTAAGCCCCCCAGCCAGATCAAAGCCCAAGCGGCAGCACAAAAATGTCCAAGCAAGCGCCAACGAGCAGCGATATGACCGTGGTCGTCCATAAAGCCGACCACAGCTACTAATGCCCCTGCTCCCCCGATAGCCACCAATACGGGCAACGAGACCAGTTGAGCCCAACCCAGAAAAGGCAGTACCAGCAAGAACGCGAGAACAATCGCAACTCCGCCACCGCGAGGAGTTGGTATCGAGTGAGAACTTCGAGCGTTGGGAATATCAACAATGCTGCGAGCCAAAGCATAACGACGCAGTAGCGCAGTTAATATCAATGAAACACCAGCCACCGCGGGAATCAACCACCAATAAATCATTTTATTTTACTTTCTCGAAAATATTGTGCGGTAGCTTTCAGAGCGTCATCCACCGAGACCGGTGGGGACCAACCAAGCAGGGCGCGCGTTTTACTGATGTCTACCCGCAGAGACCCACACAGTCGATTTGACAGGTCTTTTCTGCCCAACACTGTCGCACCGCCACCTAATACCCAGGACGGCACTGGTAATAGACGCGCCGACCGCCCAAGAGCAAATGCCATTTTTCGCAGCAACTGCGTTGTAGAAAGATCTTCGCCATCACTGACCAGGAATGTCTGGTTGGCCGCCGCGGGATGACTGATGCAGGTGAGAATCAAGTCCACCAGATTATCCAAGGCGACCAGACTGCGGCTGTTATGAATGGCGCCGAAAGGCAAGGGAACACCTTTATCAAGCCACTGCATCATATTCCGGAAATTAGCTTTTACCCCGGGGCCATAAACCAGCACTGGGCGGATAATGACAACCTCCATACCCGTTTTCGCCGCGAGCTCACGAAGCCCCTGCTCTGCCTCCATCTTGGAAATGCCATACGGGTCTGCCGGGGCAGGTGTATCCTCAGGCGAATAGGTGGTGTTTGACAATGTGCCTTCTCCGTTTACCTTGATCGAACTGATAAAGATAAACCGTCGAACACCGGCCGCAGCCGCATGACGTGCCAAGTTGAGCGTGCCATCCACATTGACCTGCCTAAAGGCAGCCAAGGGGTTGGCTTCAGTGTCATTCATTACATGAACACGAGCTGCTGAATGTATGATGACGTCCACGCCGGCAAGACTACCCTGCCAGTCAGTGGTTCCGTCAATGTTGTCTACGTGAATCTTCGCAACATGATCTTCACGTAAGTCCGTCCCTTTACGTAAAGCGGCAATAACAGTGTAATTATCCGTGAGCAAACGGCTAAAAACTGCTCCGCCTACGAACCCGGTTGCACCGGTTAAAAATATTGACTTCGTCATTATTTATTTGACATCCCTTCGTAAAGTCCCTGCACGGAACAGTGCTTCCAAACGTCGTAAAAGAGTAACTTTCGAAAAGTGGCTCCAATAATACGAACGGCCGGCCTGCCCCATGAATTCACGCTGAACAGAATCCGTGGTTGCCATTTTCAGGGTGATTCGCGCAAGCCCCTGAGCATCTCCTGAAGGGCAGGTGTAACCGCAACCGGAGTCCTCAATAATTCTCGCAGCCTCACCATTGATCATCCCCAGGATTGGTTTGCTCGATGCCAAATAGGCTTGGACTTTCCCGGGAACTGTTTTTTCAAACACATCGTTGGTTTTCAGCGAAACCAGTAACGCATCCGCGCAGGCAAAGATTTCTGGCATGGCGCTCAGCGGGTGCCGGCCCAGCAGCAATACGTTCTGCAAGCCTCTTGATTCAACTTGCTCGCCCAGCCACTTACTCATGCGGCCGTCCCCGACGATTACCCAGCGTACTGAGGCGCTATGCTTCAAGGACTCAGCGGCATCCAGCACTGCTGGCAAATCCTGAGCGTCACCCAAATTACCGGCAAAAACGACCGTAAAGGTAGAGTCATCCCGCTCTAGCAAACTTGATGACTTTTCTGGACAGCCCGAAAATTCATCTTCCGCCCAACTTGGAAAATAAACCAGGCGCTCTGGAGAAATCTCTTTAGTGCAATATTGCTTTACACTGCTTGAGAAGCCTTCTGATTGTAAAAGCAAATAATCGGCGCGGTTATAGATCCACGAAACCACGCGCCCAACCATTGCCAGCAGGGTAGGATTGCGCAATACGCCAACAGCTCGAAGGGTTTCCGGCCATAGGTCAAGAACCCAAACATAAACCGGAGCTTTCTTCATACGTCCAATTACAACCGCCGGAATCGCAGCCATAATCGGAGAAACCGCATATACGAAAACCGCATCGAATTTTTCGTTACGGAGTTTCGCAGCACCTATTGTGGAAGCGCTGAAAAAAAAAGAAAGGTAATTTAGCATCAAGCGGATACTTCTCTTGCCGCGCGAGACCAATGGAACTCGGACTATACGTGCACCAAAGTAACTCTTGAAGCCCTCAGGATTGGTCTTATATTCAGAGAATACCGCGCCTTCAGGATAGTTGGGCCATCCTGTCAAAACAGTCACCTCATGACCATTATCCGAAAAATCGCGTACCAAATCATTGATACGCATATTCTCAGGCCAAAAATACTGAGTAACTACTAAAATCCTTAATTTATTCTCAGACATTCCCACAGCTCAACTCAATACTTTTTCCAAACCACGCGATTTACATAATCAAGGTAGCTGTGAACGATTCGAACCACCTTATCGGCCACATTCGGCATGCTGTAGTCTGCCACCAGGCGCAGACTGCGAACCTCGCCTCGGCTTTGACCGTCCAGCACCTGCAAGGCCTGCATCACTCGCTCGGACTCAAGGCCAACCATCATCACAGCGGCTTCTTCCATACCCTCTGGACGCTCGTGCGCCTCACGGATATTCAACGCCGGGAAATTGAGAATGGAGGATTCTTCATTGATCGTACCGCTATCGGAAAGTACTGCTTTGGACTCAAGCTGCAACTTGTTGTAGTCCTTGAAGCCGAGCGGCTTTAACAGACGAACATTCTCGTGAAACTTCACCCCCATGGCATCGACACGCTTCTGTGTCCGCGGGTGAGTGGAAACAATTACCGGATAGTCATAGTGCGCCGCGACTGCGTTGAGCACGTCAACAAGCTTGCCGAAGTTAGTATCGGAATCAATATTTTCTTCACGGTGTGCGCTCACTACAAAAAACTTGCCCTGCTCAAGCCCAAGCCGCTCCAGCACGTCCGAAGAATCGATACCTTCACGATAATAATTAAGTACCTCAAACATCGGGCTGCCAGTTTTGATGACCCTGTCTGGTGGCAAACCTTCACTTAGCAGATAGTCACGCGCAATGGTACTGTAAGTTAAATTGATATCTGCGGTGTGATCCACAATACGTCGGTTGATCTCTTCAGGTACACGCATGTCGAAGCAGCGGTTACCAGCTTCCATATGGAAGGTCGGAATTTTGCGACGTTTGGCGGGAATGACCGCCATGCAGCTGTTGGTGTCGCCGAGGACGAGAAGAGCCTCAGGCTGAACCTCGGCCAGCACGCGATCAACGGTAATAATGACGTTACCGATGGTTTCCGCACCTGTTGCACCAGCAGCATTCAGAAAGTGGTCGGGTTTACGGATACCGAGATCCTGAAAGAAAATCTCGTTCAATTCATAGTCATAATTCTGCCCGGTGTGCACTAGAACATGGTCGCAGTCCCTGTCCAGAGCGGCCATGACGCGCGACAGGCGAATGATTTCCGGGCGAGTACCCACTACGGTAACGATTTTCAATTTTTTCATTTTTAAACGTCACATTTTAATAAGTGATAAAAACGATCAACAATTCTAATCTTCAACTGCCACTAACGCTATCCATTAGCATGGATGAAGCCCAATGGGGGCCATTAATGGACGAGTGGACGCTACACCACTTGGCTTCTGCATCCTGGGTGATTGAGTGCGAACGGGCGATAAAGGGCGGTTCACCATCGATCGCGCCTCATCTCCACCACGCTCGGTGGCCACATCCGATCACCCCGTGGTGATCCCTTCGAGGAATAACTCCAACGAAAAAGTCAATACCAACAGACTTTCCGGCCTGTTTTTGACCCAGCGAGTGGGTGACGAACTGTCAAAAACCGGATTTACAAGACTACCACTTCAAGCGATCGCAAGCCCCCATAAAAGCACAGCGCCGCCCCATTCCTTATTTAAGGAATAAAGCGGCGCATACGGTTATTACGCTTCAGTACCAACAGGAAAGGTAAACGTATCAGGTGCTTCGCGATCAAAAATCTCGTTAGCCCAAAGCATAACGATCATTTCCTCACTGCCAATATTGGTAATGTCGTGGCTCCAGCCTGGAACTGTTTCGACAATTTCCGGATTTTCTCCGGAAGTGAACAATTCGTAAAACTCGCCCGAAACAATATGACGAAAACGGAAACATGCCGTGCCTTTGATGACAAGAAACTTTTCCGTCTTTGTGTGATGGTAATGCCCGCCGCGTGTTATTCCTGGGTGCGCAGTAAAGTAAGAAAACTGTCCGGCCTCTTTGGTTTTAAGCATCTCCACAAAAACCCCGCGCGGATCACCGTGCTTGGGAACTTCGTAAGTAAAACGCTCGGGCGGCAGATAACTCAAGTAAGTGGAATAAAGAGCCCTTACAAGCCCAGTCCCTACCGACTCGGTAATCATCGACTTTCGACTATCACGGAAGGCCGCCAATTGCTCAGAAAGCTCACCCACCGTAATATTATATTGAGGCTCAACACTAACAAACGGCGAGCCCGACTTCTTCCCTTCCATTACAGCAATGAAGCATGCAATTACATCATCTATGTAAACCAGATTAATGCGCGCATGTGGATCATTGATTTGAATTGGCAGACCGCGAGCGATATTATTGCAAAAAGTTGCAACCGCTGAATTATAGTTAGGACGAGCCCACTTACCAAATACATTAGGCAAACGAAACAAGTGTACTTCCGAACCATTTTTCGAGTTCAGATCAAGCAGTACTTGCTCGGCACCAAGCTTACTGCTGCCGTATGGGTTATCCAACTCCGCTTGACTCGACGACGTATACAATACTGGAACTTTCCGGCCACCGAGACGAATAGCATCACAGAGCGCACGAGTCAAATCGGTATTGCCGGTATGAAACTCCTGCGGGTCCAACGGACGATTGACACCGGCCAGATGGAAAATAAAGTCAACCTGGGCAACCAGACTCGGTAGGTTTTCCAGCGAATCTTCGCGGGTAAAGCGCACCACTTCGACATCTGACTTCTCGCTCAGATGCGAAATAAGATTCTGGCCGACAAAACCATTGGCACCTGTAATCAGAACCTTCATTACTTATTCCTCAGGTGTGGCGTGCTCACCACGCTGGATAGCGCGCATAAAGTTTAACTTGAGGAGCAGTTTCTGCATACCTTCTACATCAAGACGCTCGGTATTATGCGAGTTGTAGTCTTCTGTGCGAGAAATTTTAGTCTCACCCTGCTCCACAAACTTGGAGTAATTCAGATCCCGCAGATCCGGCGGTACGCGGAAGTAGTCACCGCGGTCTTCTGCGCAGGCCATTTCTTCGCGACTAAGCAACGCTTCGAAAAGCTTTTCACCATGACGGGTGCCAATAACCTGAACGGGATGATCTGGCACATTAAGCATATTGATCAATGCTTTCGCCAATACTTCCACAGTCGCTGCAGGAGCTTTCTGGACGAACATGTCACCATTTGTGCCATGCTCAAAAGCATACAAAACCAGATCGACCGCATCTGCCAAAGTCATCATGAATCGCGTCATGTTTGGATCAGTCAGGCTCAGAGGTATGCCCGAGCGGATCTGATCAACAAACAAAGGAATAACGGAACCGCGGGACGCCATCACGTTACCGTAGCGAGTACCGCAGATAACCGTATTATTATCGTTACGCGATTTGGCAACCATTACTTTTTCCATCATTGCTTTGGATATACCCATTGCATTGATTGGATAAACAGCTTTATCGGTACTCAGGCAAACTACGCGCTTGACGTTATTCTGTATTGCCGCTTCCAGTACGTTATCCGTACCAAGCACATTTGTTTTCACAGCCTCCATTGGATGGAATTCGCATGAAGGGACCTGCTTCAAGGCAGCGGCGTGAAAAATATAATCTACTCCACGAGTAGCGTTGAGCACACTTTGGAAATCTCTGACGTCGCCAATATAAAACTTCAGCTTGGTGTTTGCGTATTTTTTACGCATGTCATCTTGCTTTTTCTCGTCTCGGCTGAACACGCGGATTTCTTTGATATCGGTATCGAGAAACCGTTTCAGCACAGCATTACCAAACGACCCGGTGCCACCGGTGATCAAAAGCGTTGAGTTACTGAAAGAAATAGCCATGAGAAGACCCCACTTATTGTGATGAAATGATAATACTTCTTGCGTTCTCGACGCTCAAGTATTTTTCGTAATAGCGCCGACCATTGGCCCCTAGCGCCTTACAGAGCTCAGCATCCTTAATCAACAAGTCCAACTTGCCTTTTAGATTAGTTACATCTCCCGCCACTACGGCAAAACCAGCACATATTTTGTTTTCAAGGATATCTCCAAAATCCGTAACTGAATCCAAAGACGCAAGCACCGGAAGAGAAACTTTAAAATAATCTAATGACTTAGAGGGAAAGCTCGGCACAGTTAACTTCTTAGACAGCGAAATCAGACCCACATCACAGGCCTGAACTACATGCTGATACTCATCACGAGGCACGTAGTCGATAAACTTTACGTTCTTTAACCCTCGAGCAATTACCGACTTCTCCAACCTTTCCTTCTCAGTCCCCTTGCCAATAAAAAGGAAGGTCACATCACCACCAGAGTAAAGCTCGGCCAAATCGAGAATATTGTCCAACTCCTGAACAATAGACATTGCACCACCATAAACAGCGATAAACCCCGCCGATGGCAAATCGTACTTCAACCTTATTTCAGACTTATCTATCGGATCAACCTGCTTGATCTTCGCCCAAAGAGGCAAAATTTCAACACGCTGCTTATCCACTGCCGGAAAATTATCAAACAGGAATTTCGCATTCCCTTCAGTCATGCATCCGATACGATCAAAACTTTTATACATTATCTGCTCAAGATAACGGAAAAAGCCAAAAAACAGCTTATTTCTAATAGCACCAAGGTCTTTCAAGTAATATGGGAAGAAATCCCAGAGCACCAGAAAAGACCGGGAGTCATATTTCTTCCTAAAATAACGCGACATCCCCAAAATAGTCACACAAGGCGTATTGGCAATTAACAAGTCGCATTTATCCACTTGCTTTCGCACTTCATGGCGAGCCAGGAAGGGAAACAGGAAAATCTTCAGGGCAGTACCGATGACCCCTGTATTGTAAAATATAGCCGGAAGCTTGACCCTGATAACCTTGATACCATCAATCACCTTAGTGAATGACACAGGTTCATTCTTGAGCCACGAGAAAACAACCACCGAGACATTATGCCCTTCCTCATTCAATGAGTAGGCCAACTCATTAGTCAACCAGGCATCTTTTTTGTCATCTGCGTATTTGGTAGTAAGCAGAACGATATGTTTACTTGTTTTCATTATTTGGACCACAGCACGTCTAATTGGTTGAGCAAATCATTGGTACGATCTTGCCCAGTCGAATTTTTATGATCATAAAAGAGCTGACTTTGATAGGGTATATAAACAATAGAAAGCGGACTTGAGAGAAATCTATAGAATGGCAAGTATGCAATTATCGCAACCACAAATATGACAATAATGCGACTTGCGTATGTCACATACTGCAAAGCCCCGAGTGCACACCCTACAAGAAATATGGCGAAGAAAAACTGATACCGGGTGGATAGAGTTGGAAATCCAAATATAATCAAAGGAATGAGCAGCCCCAACAAGGCTAGCCGACAGGTTTGTACCCCGCCCCCATCACCAAGGTTCTCAACACTAGAGGACTCATGTTTTACCCATGCCCCATATATACATACAAAAAACACTAGTGAAACGACAGCAAATGCAGCCCGATATGCAAAGGACGCATTAAAAACATCACGATCCAAATAAATCATATATTTTGGATTGACGTAAACAATCAGAACCTCAACAACACCGCGAATGATATCAAAAGAGGATACATACAGCACCACCGAAGCAGCAAAAACCAATGAAAACGCCCTTCGACTTAAGGGAAACATATAGAGCAATGCAAGTAGCAACAACCCACCTACAACCGAATAGTGCAACGAGCAAGCAATCGCAAAGAAGACGAAGCCTGAGATTTTTTTATCTGAAAAAAACTTATACACACCTATCAAAAATATACTAACTGCAAGACCTTGCCTAAGCAGAGAAAATGCAGGTATCAAATAAAAATCTGGAACCGAGTACATTATCGCCATAACGACCAGGCAATACCTGGGAAAAAATCGTCTTGCTGCGAAAGCTATAAAAGAAACCTCCAATATACTTATTACCGCAGAAAACTGCTCGAACGCCAACCCTATACTTGTTGAAAACTGGACAAGCCACTCGTACCCAAACTCAAAATCAAGATAAAAAGCCTCCCCACTTTGGACCGCAGCGTAATGCGCCTCATAGATTGGCCAATCATATCCGGTTTGAAACTTCAACCCCACAAACAAGGCAAGCAACGTCACCTGTAAAAAAAACAACCATGCCGAAGGAAGATTATCTTTTCTCAATGAGAGAATAGCCAGCAACCAAACCACAACATATACAATATTATACTGCGTCATACTTATTATTCTGTTCTAAAGGCGTTGAGTTGTATCGCGTTACCAAGAACCATATTAATACCACAGTCAGAGAAACAGCCCCCTGCAGTGGATATCCATAAGCCATATTATTGAAACCATAAAACCGATAACACAAAACACAGAAAAGGAGATACAACAACGCACTAAGCATTTCGTAGGCGAGATAGAATCGAACATGCTGTTTAGCTATCATCACATAAAGAAACACCCAACTCAGACACTTTAAAGCATCGCCAATTACATAAACCTTCATGATTCCGGTTGCAGCTGCAAAAGCATCACCATAAATCAACCAAATAGCGAAGCTCGCCAATACGTTTACAGAGACAGCCATCACAACAACAAAACCGAGTGCCATTACCCCTATACGAAACACTAAACTCGTCAGCCCCCTACCCTCTTGTGAACTGTACTTAGGTAACAACAACGTAGAAAAGAGAACACTACATATACCCATGTATATGTCGGACAGACGAGTCACTGCATACCACGTGCCTGCCTCAGCCATTGAGCCGTTAGTAGATATATAGTCTCGCAGGACAATCTGAACGCCGTAGACTATGACTACCGACCCCAAGGCCATAAGGGAGTAAGACAACAATATTTTTATGACTTCAACATCCAAACTAACCAGATTGAGGCGTGGAAGTCGAAATCTCGCAGGCAGAAGCAGCACGCACACACCCGCAATAGCAGGTGCCAGCGCTATTGAATAAACAGCTCCTGGCTTGCCAAAAACAATGGAACAAGCACACGTCAACAGCGCTGTAAAAAATGCTGTTATCACGGAATACCAAAAATACTCACTGTATTTTTGACCACCATTAAAATAAGAAATGAATAAATTATTCAAACCTATAAAAAATGCACCTAGAGGCAGAAGCATCAACACCTCTGCCCACCCACCTTGTAAGAAAAAATTTGAAATAAGTGTGCTTGAGAAAAGCAAAACCAAAGCGAAAGAAAAACTAAAAGCCAATAGCAGCATCAATGACGACTGCAGGACTCGCTCTTTTGGATATTTATCTTCAGCTATTAGCTTTACCACACCGGTGGTCGTTACCGAAGATACACCAGCACTTAAAATCTGAAGAAAGGCCTGTATCTGTCCAACTACAGCCATGCCGCTCGGCCCAACATAAAACGCCACTACTTTCAGAGATGCGATAGCGAACATTAGTTTAAAAACTGCCTGACAACCAATGTTGATGATTGGCCTAATCATTCTGTTCCGCATCCCTGTCCCGCAACCATAACCAACTCGCCTACCATAGACCAACGCCCAGCGCAATAATATTTAAGGCAATTCTAAAATCTATACACTTTTCCCGGCATCAGGCGAAGGCCTTCTAATTGCCCCGCTCGCTATTATCTCCTAGATGACACAATTGCGTTACCAGATTTTGATAGGTAGCCGCATTTCTACGTATCGGCATGCGCTTTATGGCTTGATATTGCCATCGAACCGCGAACGCTTGGCGCGCCATCCCCCTCCCCCCTCCGCGACCAAGCAAAAAAAAGGGGGGGGGTAAGGAAGGGCACGTATTTGAAAACGACTGCTCAGAGTGGCGAGCGCTGCGTTTCCGAACGCAACACAAGCATCCAAAAGAAAGCCCCGGACGCCCTTGCAGCCAATAGGCAATTTACCCACCTCAGGTATGCGAGGAGGGAACCAAAATTTTTGCGCGCAACAAAGGTTTGAAATACCTGAACAGAGCCAACGCCAGCCCCAGGAAGAGCCCAAAGCACGCCCCCTGTATCAGAATTGATAATTTATTCGGCTTGATCGGACTATCGGGATCGTCAACTGCTCCGTCCTGTCGATATACCGAAACACTGGAGGAATCGATTGTCAGATTTTTAAGAAATAAGTACTTAACTTGCAAAACTCGCAGACTCTGAATGAACGGATCATCAGACTCACGCCTTTCCAAGCCATCAATTTCGGCTTGGAGCGCATCACTTCCACGCATATACAAAGCCTGACTATCCACACCTAGAGACAACTCCGCAGACGTTCTCCCACTGATAATGACCGGTTTGTTCAAACCAACGGCCCTAGCAATCACCAGAGCCTCACTTAGGACCTTTATTTTGTCCTCTCGCTCTCGGCGAGCACTTTCACGGAGACCATTAATCTGTTGTTCCAAGTTGCGCGCTCTAACCTGAGCCTCTCTAACCACGTTTTTGATCATTTCGTTTTTTGCTGCAACACCGGCATTTTGAACATAAGTGCGCACCCATTCACCAGCTTCCGAAGGGTTGTAGCCCTGCACAGTAACAGAATAACGGTCTGGGCCTTCCTTACCACCCACAGATATAACCAACTGCTTTGAGAAATTTTGATACAGACGGTCGCGCGAACCCTTGCGTGCATTTTCAGTCAACGACGGTAAATAAACCTCATCGAAAAAAGAACGCCGCAAGGATTCACTAAAGAGATTACGAACAAATACGTCATAAACATCTTTAACAGTGAAAGGCGGCAGGTCGGAATTCAATGTTCGACCATAGTTAAAATCCGCAATATCGTTTTGAGTGGGAGGCAATACGTAAATTCTGGCCTCATACAATGGCTTAGCTGTAAAGGCATATACCGCCGAGGCTATAGTCACCAGAATGATTACACTGATAACTACCCACTTCTGCACCCAAAGCGCTTTGATCAAGACAAAAATATCTATCTCATCACAGCTTGTTGAGGCGGTCGAGAGTTGGAGCATAATGATCAGTACCCTTAAACGCTAGAAAAGACTTATCTACGAAACAAAACAGCCCGCCACTTCTTGCGAACTGACTAAAATGCAACGGCCTTTCCTATCTTGACCTAAAGTTAACAGACTTCTAACCCCGATACTTTCTGAGGCTAGCACACCAACTGAACAGAGGCCCCACCGCCAAACCGATTAACAACGACAGCAACATATACAGTGACACTGGAAGTTTAGGCATCAACCAACCTAGAAATTGCACACCAACTAATTCTTGGTTTTCCAGCACAAACGCCACTATCAATACAACTATTAAGATCATCAGGATGAACCCGACATAACGAATTGGGGCGGCGCTACGAGCCTTTCCACTCACTGCTGCTCCTCCTCGTCCTCATTCACCCGATCCCTGAGTTCCTTGCCTGGCTTGAAGTGTGGAACGAATTTGCCATCCAGGCTAACGGACTGACCGGTCTTTGGATTACGACCGACCCGCGGTGCGCGGTAGTGCAGAGAGAAACTGCCAAACCCCCGGATCTCGATGCGATCTCCGGTAGCCAGACATTGGGACATTTGCTCAAGCATGGTCTTGATGGCCAACTCCACATCCTTCGATGAGAGCAGCCCTTGATGGGTGACAATTCGTTCGATCAACTCCGACTTCGTCATATTTTTCCCTTCTTTTTCAAGCAGCTAGATCAGCGCTTCAAAGGTTTTAGCACGCCTGCACGATTTTGAACAGCCTGAGTTTTACCATCTATCCCAGCCCCCCAAAATGCTTGATCCCCGGAACGGGAAGACTCTGGGCGATCACCCTGTCATCGGCAAATCACCAGCATAGTGCGCGTCAGGAAACCTGCCGGGTTGAACCCAAAAAGCCCACCCTCCTCCTCGTCTTCCTTGAGATCATCAGACCTTGCCACGACCTGATAGCCCGCTCCCTTGCATTCCTTGGCCGCACGCTTGTAACACTTGTCCCATTTCGAACCGAGCCCCGAACAATCGACCTCAATACCGCTAACCCCACGCACTACGTGAGTCTTGGCGCTGGTGGTACAACCCGCCAATGCCAGCACTGCCACTGCGACAATGAGCTTGTTCATTCACGTCCTTTTGCCAGAAAGCCTGCCAGGCGATCATTAGTCTCAGGCTAAAGACTAGCTGCAAATAAGCGCTTGATCCGACTAAACATTCAGACCTTCTTTCGGCGTTTTTGGTTCACGCCCCAGGCAACTGCATCCGAACGCAATTCACCAAACGCCAGGCACAAAAAAGGGCGACCGAAGTCGCCCTTTTTTACAGAAAGTCAGAACTTAGTTCTGTTTTTCCATTTGTGCACGCAGCAGGTCACCCAGAGTGGTGGCCACAGGAGCATCAGTAGCTACTGGCTTGTCGCGCAGGCTCTGGATTGCTTCTTTCTCGTCTTCAACGTCTTTCGACTTGATCGAGAGCTGAATTACACGGCTCTTGCGGTCAACGCTGATGATCTTGGCTTCTACTTCTTCGCCTTCTTTCAGAACGTTGCGCGCGTCTTCAACGCGGTCACGGCTGATTTCGGAGGCTTTCAGAGTCGCTTCGATATCGTCGGCCAGAGTGATGATGGCGCCTTTAGCGTCAACTTCCTTCACGATGCCTTTAACGATGGCGCCTTTGTCGTTCTCTTGAACGTACTCGGAGAACGGATCGCTTTCCAGCTGCTTGATACCCAGGGAAATGCGCTCGCGCTCTGGGTCAACCGACAGGATAACGGTGTCCAGCTCGTCGCCCTTCTTGAAGCGGCGAACGGCTTCTTCGCCCACTTCGTTCCAGGAGATGTCGGACAGGTGAACCAGACCGTCGATGCCGCCATCCAGACCAATGAAGATACCGAAATCGGTGATCGACTTGATGGTGCCGGAGATTTTATCGCCCTTGTTGAACTGGCCAGAGAAATCTTCCCATGGGTTAGATTTGCACTGCTTGATGCCCAGGGAGATACGACGACGCTCTTCGTCGATGTCCAGAACCATGACTTCCACTTCGTCGCCGACTTGTACGACTTTCGAAGGGTGGATGTTCTTGTTGGTCCAGTCCATTTCGGAAACGTGTACCAGACCTTCAACGCCTTCTTCCAGCTCAGCGAAGCAGCCGTAGTCGGTCAGGTTGGTTACACGCGCGGTAACGCGAGTGCTTTCTGGGTAACGGGCTTTGATAGCAACCCATGGATCTTCGCCCAGTTGCTTCAGGCCCAGGGAAACACGATTGCGCTCGCGATCGTATTTCAGAACCTTGACATCGATCTCGTCGCCAACGTTGACGATTTCGGAAGGATGCTTGATACGCTTCCAAGCCATGTCGGTAATGTGCAGCAGGCCATCGACGCCACCCAGATCGACGAATGCGCCGTAATCGGTGAGGTTCTTGACGATACCTTTGACTTGTTGGCCTTCCTGCAGGGATTCCAGCAGAGCTTCGCGCTCGGCGGAGTTCTCGGCTTCCAGGACGCTGCGACGGGAAACGACAACGTTGTTGCGCTTCTGGTCCAGCTTGATGACCTTGAATTCCAGCTCTTTGCCTTCCAGGTGCGTGGTGTCGCGCACTGGACGGACGTCAACCAGAGAACCTGGCAGGAACGCACGGATGCCGTTAACGTCGACAGTGAAGCCGCCTTTAACCTTACCGTTGATAACGCCCTTGACCACTTCTTCGGCTGCGAAGGCTGCTTCCAGAACAATCCAGCATTCAGCGCGCTTGGCTTTTTCACGGGACAGCTTGGTTTCACCAAAGCCGTCTTCAACCGAGTCCAGAGCAACGTGAACTTCGTCACCGACGTTGATGTTCAGTTCGCCAGCGTCGTTGTAGAACTGCTCAAGCGGGATGAGTGCTTCAGACTTCAGGCCAGCGTGAACGGTTACCCAGCGAGCTTGGTAATCGATATCAACGATAACACCGGTGATGATGGAGCCTGCCTGAAGGTTCAGGGTTTTTAGGCTTTCTTCAAAGAGTTCCGCAAAGCTTTCGCTCATTTTAATTCCTGTTGATGAGGGCGAAGAATACGCCCATCTCCACACCCCAGACGGTGTGGGTTAGTTTCATTTAAAAGAAGCCACCGCAGGACTATGACTGGTCCCCTGCGGCCTTCTTGGTCACCCGGCGATATCGCGAATGGCGATCTCGCTCATGATGCGTTCCAGCACCTGGTCGATGGATAATTCCGTGGAATCCAGCTGTATGGCGTCAGCCGCCGGTTTAAGCGGGGCTACCGCTCGCTGGGTGTCACGCTCATCGCGCGCACGTATCTCATCTAGCAGACTCGACAGACTAACACCCTCGACCTTGCCCTTCAACTGCAAATATCGACGGCGCGCCCGTTCCTCGGCGCTGGCGGTCAGAAAAATTTTCAGCGGTGCGTCCGGAAAAACCACTGTGCCCATGTCGCGACCATCCGCCACAAGGCCCGGCGCTTCCTGAAAAGCCCGCTGGCGCTGCAGCAGCGCCTCGCGCACAGCCGGCAACGCAGCTACCTGGGAAGCACCGGAACCGACGCTTTCGGTGCGAATGACATCGCTGACTTCATCACCTTCCAGAATGATGCGTTGCAACTGACCGTCCGTCGCCGCGATGAACTGCACATCCAGATGAGCGGCGAGTTTCTTCAGCAGCTCTTCATTGGTCAGGTCGACACCATGGTTATGCGCGGCGAAGGCCAGCAATCGGTACAACGCACCGGAATCCAGCAGGTTCCAGCCCAGGCGCTTGGCCAGAATCCCGGCTACCGTACCCTTGCCCGAACCGCTTGGCCCATCGATGGTGATGACCGGTGCAATGTTGTTCACGACTGTGCCTCTTGCGCCACGCGAATACCGACCTGTGCGCACAGCGCCAGGAAATTCGGGAACGACGTCGCGACGTTGGCGCAATCATGAATGCGGATTGGCGCACTGGCGCGCAGCGAAGCAACGCTGAACGCCATGGCAATACGGTGATCACCATGACCGTGCACTTCACCGCCGCCGATCTGGCCGCCGTCGATGATGATGCCATCCGGGGTTGGTTCGCACTTGACGCCCAGCGCCAGCAAACCATCCGCCATGACCTGGATGCGATCCGACTCCTTGACCCGCAGCTCTTCGGCACCACGCAACACGGTGCGCCCTTCGGCACAGGCGGCGGCGACGAACAGCACCGGGAACTCGTCGATCGCCAGCGGAACCAGCGCCTCGGGAATCTCGATACCTTTGAGTTTAGCTGCACGTACGCGCAAGTCCGCCACCGGCTCGCCACCCACTTCACGCTGGTTTTCCAGGGTGATGTCGGCGCCCATCAGGCGCAGGATGTCAATCACGCCGGTACGAGTCGGGTTGATGCCGACGTGTTCCAGCACCAGTTCCGAACCCTCAGCGATCGATGCTGCTACCAGGAAGAACGCCGAGGACGAAATATCACCCGGGACTTCGATATGGGTCGCGGTCAGCTTGCTGCCGGACTCGACCGATGCGGTCGCACCGTTGACCGTTACCGGGTAGCCGAAGCCACGCAGCATGCGCTCGGTATGGTCGCGGGTCGGAGCAGGCTCGGTCACCGTGGTCTTGCCTTCGGCATACAGACCGGCCAGCAGCAGGCAGGACTTAACCTGGGCACTGGCCATCGGCATGGTATAGGTCAGGCCCTTGAGCTTGTTGCCACCACGAATGGTCATCGGCGGACGACCTTCGGCGGCGGTTTCGATCACCGCGCCCATTTCACGCAGCGGATTGGCGACGCGATTCATCGGGCGCTTGGACAGCGAAGCGTCGCCGGTCAGGGTGCTGTCGAAGTTCTGCGCGGCCAACAGGCCGGACAGCAGACGCATCGAAGTACCGGAGTTGCCCAGATAGATCGGGCCCGGTGCCGGCTTCAGGCCATGCAGGCCAACGCCGTGAATGGTCACGCGACCGTGGTGCGGACCTTCGATGACCACGCCCATGTCACGGAACGCCTGCAAGGTCGCCAGGGCATCTTCGCCCTCGAGGAAACCTTCGACTTCGGTGACGCCTTCGGCCAGGGAGCCAAGCATGATCGAACGGTGGGAAATCGATTTGTCACCCGGTACGCGAATCCGACCGGACAGGCGGCCACCAGGTTGAGCCAGGAAAATCAGATCGTTGGAATTCATAGCGTCCACATAGGCCCTGCGGGCCAGGATTTTACTGAAATGCTCGCGGGCAACCCGGGCGCGAGTGAAAACGCCCAACAATTGGTGCCCATCCCCTGCATCGACCGCGTCGCGCAAGGCGTCGAGATCGCTGCGAAATGTATCGAGTGTGCGCAGGACAGCTTCGCGGTTGGCGAGGAAGATGTCGTGCCACATGACCGGGTCGCTTCCGGCGATTCTTGTGAAATCGCGGAAACCGCCCGCAGCGTAACGGAAGATCTCAAGATTTTCATTGCGCTTGGCCAACGAATCGACCAGGCCGAACGCCAACAAGTGCGGCAGATGGCTGGTCGCGGCCAGTACTTCGTCGTGACGCTCGACCTGCATGTGCTCGACATCGGCGCCCAACTCGCGCCACAAACGGTCGACTACCGCCAGGGCTGCCGGATCGGTTTGCTCCAGCGGCGTCAGGATCACCTTGTGGCGACGGAATAGTTCAGCGTTGGAGGCTTCCACCCCACTCTGCTCTGAACCGGCAATCGGGTGCCCCGGCACAAAGCATGACGGCATCTTGCCAAATGCTTCGGTGGCCGCGCGCACCACATTGCCCTTGGCACTGCCGACATCGGTCAGGATCGCCTGCCCCAGATCCATGCCCGCCAGACGCGCAAGCACTTTCTCCATGGCCAGGATCGGCACCGCCAGCTGGATGACGTCGGCGCCCTGACAAGCAACGCCCAGGTCTTCCTCGCAGCGATCCACCACACCCAACTCGACCGCGAGCTTGCGCGATTGCGGATCGAGATCGACTCCGACCACTTCGCGGCACAGACCGCTTTCACGCAAGCCCTTGGCAAACGAACCGCCGATCAACCCGAGACCGACCACCACCAGGCGACCGATCATAGGCTCAGCAGATTGCAGCGCAGTGACATCAACCACGAGCCAGAACCTTGGTCAGCGCCTCAAGGAAGCGGCTGTTCTCTGCCGGCAGGCCAATGGTGATGCGCAGGTGGTTTGGCATGCCGTAGTTGGCCACCGGACGCACGATCACGCCTTCACGAAGCAAGCCCTGGAACACCGGGGCCGCAACCTGACCGAGATCGACGCAAATGAAATTGCCTTTGGATGGTATCCAGCTCAGCCCCAGCTCACGGAAACCGGCCTCCAGCTGCTGCATGCCGGACTCGTTCAACTGACGGCTTTGCGCCAGATACTCTTCGTCCTTCAACGCTGCACAGGCCGCGGCCAGGGCCAGGCTGTTGACGTTGAACGGCTGGCGTACACGGTTCAGCACGTCTGCGACCACCGCCGTGGACAAGCCATAACCCACGCGCAGCGCCGCCAGGCCATAGGCCTTGGAGAAGGTGCGGGAAACCAGCAGGTTCGGATAAGCCGCCAGGAAGTCCAGGCCATCCGGCAGATCGCTGCCTTCGGCGTATTCGATGTAAGCCTCGTCCAGTACGACCAGCACATGCTCCGGCACATCCTGCAGGAATTCGTCCAGCGCCTCGGCGTCGAACCAGGTCCCGGTCGGGTTGTTCGGGTTGGCGATGAACACCACGCGGGTGTTGGCATCGATCGCCGCCAGCATGGCAGGCAGGTCATGCCCCCAATCCTTGGCCGGAACCACTTTGGCCTGTGCGCCGACCGCCTGGGTGGCAATCGGGTAGACAGCGAATGCATGCTCGCTGAACACGGCGTTCAGGCCCGGTGCCAGATAAGCACGCGCAACCAGTTCCAGGATGTCGTTGGAACCGTTGCCCAACGTGACCTGATCGAGTTCGACGCGGCACTGCTCGGCCAGCAGACTCTTGAGGGCAAAACCGTTGCCGTCCGGATAACGGGTCAGCTCTGCCAGCGCATCGCGGATCGCCGCCAGCGCCTTGGGGCCAGCGCCCAGCGGGTTTTCGTTGCTCGCCAGCTTGATGATACTGGCTGGATCGAGGTCCAGCTCACGCGCCAGTTCGTCCACGGGTTTGCCCGGAACGTAAGGCGAAAGTTGTTGCACGCCCGGCTGTGCCAGAGCGAGGAAATTGCCACTCATTTGCTACCGCCCCTTAGAGAACTGCTTTCGGGTAGGAACCCAGCACCTTGAGTGCCACTGCTTCCTGACTGATCTTTTCCAACACACCTTTGACCAAGGGGTCGCGGTGGTGGCCGACGAAGTCGATGAAGAACACATAGGTCCATTTACCGCTGCGCGACGGACGGGTCTCGATTCGCGTCAGGTCGATGCCATTGTCGTGGAACGGCACCAGCAACTCGTGAAGCGCACCCGGCTTGTTGCTCATCGAAACGATGATCGATGTCTTGTCGTCGCCGGTCGGTGGCACTTCCTGGTTGCCGATCATGAGGAAGCGCGTGGAGTTATCCGGACGGTCCTCGATTTTTTCGGCCAGTCGGGTCAAGCCGTACAGGCCGGCCGCCATATCGCCGGCAATCGCCGCCGAGTTCCACTCACCCTTGACCCGCTTGGCCGCTTCGGCGTTGCTGGACACCGCCACGCGCTCGACATTCGGGTAATGGGCGTCCAGCCACTTGCGGCACTGGGCCAGTGACTGGGCGTGGGAGTAGATGCGGCTGATGCTGTCGGTCTTGGTGTTTTCACCGACCAACAGGTGATGGTGGATACGCAGCTCGACTTCACCGCAGATCACCATGTCATGTTCGAGGAAGCTGTCGAGGGTGTGGTTGACCGCGCCTTCGGTGGAGTTCTCCACCGGCACCACACCAAAATTCACCGCCCCCGCCGCCACTTCACGGAACACTTCGTCGATCGCCGCCATCGGCTTGCTGATCACGGCGTGGCCGAAGTGCTTCATGGCCGCCGCCTGAGTGAAGGTGCCTTCAGGGCCGAGATAAGCCACTTTCAGCGGCTGTTCGAGCGCCAGGCACGAAGACATGATTTCACGGAACAACCGCGCCATCTCTTCGTTGCCCAGCGGCCCCTGGTTGCGCTCCATGACACGCTTGAGCACCTGAGCTTCGCGCTCAGGACGATAGAACACCGGCACTTCGCCTTCGGCCAGCGAGGCCATCTTTACTCGCGCGACTTCCTGGGCGCAGCGCGCGCGCTCACTTATCAGCTCCAGGACCTTTTCGTCCAGGGCGTCAATGCGCAGGCGCAGTGCCTTGAGTTCTTGCTCAGACATTAGCCGTGTTCCTTCTCGAACTCTGCCATGTACGAAATCAGCGCATTGACGGCGTTGATGTCGACGGCGTTATAGATGGAGGCGCGCATGCCACCCACGGAACGGTGGCCCTTGAGGTTCAACAGGCCACGCTCGTCGGCACCGGCCAGGAACGGCTTGTCCAGGCGATCATCAGCCAGGCGGAACGGCACGTTCATCCACGAGCGGTCCGACTTGTTGATCGGGTTGCTATACAGGCCGCTGGCATCGATGAAGCTGTACAGCGTGCGCTGCTTGACTTCGTTGAGCTTGCCGATGGCCTCGACGCCGCCCTGTTCCTTGAGCCACTCGAACACCAGGCCGGACAGGTACCAGGCCAGCGTCGGCGGGGTGTTGTACATCGAGCCGTTATCGGCCGCGACCTTGTAGTCGAGCATGGTCGGGCACAGGGAACGGGCCTTGCCCAGCAGGTCTTCGCGTACGATGTTGACGACGATACCGCTCGGGCCGATGTTTTTCTGGGCACCGGCGTAGATCATGCCGAAGCGCGACACATCCACCGGGCGCGACAGGATGTCCGAGGACATGTCGGCCACCAGCGGAACATCGCCGGTTTCCGGGATCCACTGAAACTCCAGGCCGCCGATGGTTTCGTTCGGCGCGTAGTGAACGTAGGCCGCGTCTTTCGACAGCTTCCACTCGTTCTGGCCGGGAATGGCGAAATAATCGTAAGGCTTGGCGGTGGCGGCAACGTTGACGCGGCCGAAGCGCGAAGCTTCTTCGATGGCCTTCTGCGACCAGATACCGGTGTCGATATAGTCGGCCGAGCCGTTTTCCGGCAACAGGTTCAGAGGAATCTGAGCAAATTGCTGGCTGGCGCCGCCTTGCAGAAACAGCACTTTATAGTTCGAGGGGATATTCAGCAGATCACGCAGATCCTGCTCGGCCTTGGTGGCGATGGACACGAACTCATCACTGCGATGGCTCATTTCCATGACCGACAGACCCTTGCCGTGCCAGTCGAGGAGTTCACCCTGGGCGCGCTGCAGGACAGCTTCGGGAAGCGCCGCAGGACCGGCACAGAAGTTATAGGCTCTCTTGCTCACATCCAATCTCGCTCTGATTTGGTGGTATCACTGTAGGAGCGAGCTTGCTCGCGAAAAACCTGAGAGCGCAAGGGTGCACCAGACGCCCTGCGTTATCGTTGACGACCATCGCGAGCAAGCTCGCTCCTACAGGGGATTTCATTATTTCAAAAGGGACAAACAACAAGGGGGCGAATTTTCATCCGCCCCCTGCTTGCCCACTTATTCCTGTGGTTCTTCGTCAGCGGCGGCGTCGAGTTGCTGGTCTTCGGCAACGTCGTCGATCACGACTTCACCGACAAACCGTTCACCCTCTTCACCTTCCAGCTCTTCACCCTCGACTTCCGACGGCTCTTGAACCCGCTCCAGCCCGACCAGTGTTTCGTCGTTGGCCAGCTTGATCAGGGTCACGCCCTGGGTGTTACGACCCAGGCTGGACACTTCGTCGACACGGGTACGCACCAGGGTGCCTTGGTCGGAAATCAGCATGATTTCCTCGCCGTCGAGTACCTGGACCGCACCGACCAGACGGCCGTTACGTTCGTTGCTGACCATGGCGATAACGCCCTGACCGCCACGCTTGTATTCAGGGAACTCGGTGATCGCCGTGCGCTTGCCGTAGCCACGCGCCGAAGCGGTGAGGATCTGGCTGCCTTCTTCCGGAATCAGCATGGAAATCAGCTTCTGACCTTCCGGTAGACGCATGCCGCGCACACCGCGGGCGGTACGGCCCATGGCGCGAACGTCGGATTCCTTGAAGCGGGTGACCTTGCCACCGTCCGAGAACAGCATGACTTCACGCTCGCCATCGGTGATGGCCGCGGAAATCAGCACGTCGCCTTCGTCCAGTTCCAGTGCGATCAGGCCGACGCTGCGTTGACGGCTGAAGGATTCCAGCGGGGTCTTCTTCACGGTGCCGTTGGCGGTGGCCATGAAGATGTAGTGACCTTCAGTGTATTCCTCGACCGGCAGCATGGTGGTGATGTACTCACCGTCATCCAGCGGCAGCAGGTTGACCAGCGGACGACCACGGGCAGCGCGGGACGCTTCAGGGATTTCGTAGGTTTTCAGCCAGTACACCTTGCCCTTGCTGGAGAACAGCAGCAGCGTGGTGTGGCTGTTGGCAACCAGCAGGTGAGCGATGTAGTCCTCATCCTTGACGCCGGTCGCCGACTTGCCTTTACCGCCACGACGCTGGGCCTGGTACGCAGCCAGCGGCTGGGTCTTGGCGTAGCCACCGTGGGAAATGGTCACGACGCGCTCTTCTTCCGGGATCATGTCACCCAGGGTCAGGTCGAGACGGGCATCGAGGATCTCGGTGCGACGCACGTCGCCGTATTCGGCGCGGATCACTTCCAGCTCTTCGCGGATCACTTCCATCAGGCGCGTGGCGCTGTTGAGGATGCGGATCAGCTCGCCGATCTGGTTGAGGATCTCTTGATACTCGGCCAGCAGTTTTTCGTGTTCCAGACCGGTCAGGCGGTGCAGACGCAGTTCCAGAATGGCTTGCGCCTGCTCTGGCGACAGGAAGTACTTGCCGTCGCGCAGACCGTATTGCGGATCGAGGTTTTCCGGACGGCACGAATCGGCGCCGGCACGTTCAACCATTGCCACCACGGCCGAAGACTCCCAAGGGGTGCTGACCAGCGCTTCCTTGGCTTCCGACGGCGTTGGCGATGCCTTGATCAGGGCGATGACCGGGTCGATGTTCGACAGGGCAACCGCTTGACCTTCAAGGATGTGACCACGCTCGCGCGCCTTGCGCAGTTCGAACACGGTACGACGGGTCACCACTTCGCGACGGTGGCGGACGAAGGCTTCCAGCAGATCCTTGAGGTTCAGGATCCGCGGACGGCCGTCGATCAGCGCGACGATGTTGATACCGAACACCGCTTGCAGCTGGGTCTGGGCGTAGAGGTTGTTGAGGATGACCTCAGGCACTTCGCCGCGACGCAACTCGATCACGACGCGCATACCGTCCTTGTCGGACTCGTCGCGCAGTTCGGTGATGCCTTCAAGCTTCTTCTCTTTTACCAGCTCGGCGATCTTCTCGATCAGACGCGCCTTGTTCAGCTGGTAAGGGAGTTCGGTGATGACGATCTGCTGGCGGCCACCGACCTTGTCGATGTCTTCGATCATCGAGCGGGCGCGCATGTAAATGCGCCCGCGACCGGTGCGGTAGGCTTCGATGATGCCGGCACGACCGTTGATGATCGCGGCGGTCGGGAAGTCCGGACCGGGGATGTATTGCATCAGCTCGTCGACAGTCAGCTCTGGATTGTCGATGAGCGCCAGGCAACCGTCGATGACTTCACCGAGGTTGTGCGGCGGAATGTTGGTCGCCATGCCCACGGCGATACCGCTGGAGCCGTTGACCAGCAGGTTGGGAATACGGGTCGGCATGACCGCCGGGATCATTTCGGTGCCGTCGTAGTTCGGCACCCAGTCCACGGTTTCTTTATGCAGGTCAGCCAGCAGTTCGTGCGCCAGCTTGGTCATGCGCACTTCGGTGTATCGCATGGCCGCGGCGTTGTCGCCGTCCACCGAGCCGAAGTTGCCCTGGCCGTCTACCAGCAGGTAGCGCAGGGAGAATGGCTGCGCCATCCGAACGATGGTGTCGTACACCGCGGTATCACCGTGCGGGTGATACTTACCGATCACGTCACCGACAACACGGGCAGATTTCTTGTACGGCTTGTTGAAGTCGTTGCCCAGCTCGCTCATCGCGAACAGCACGCGCCGGTGCACGGGCTTCAAGCCATCGCGCGCATCCGGCAGTGCCCGCCCGACAATTACGCTCATCGCGTAGTCGAGGTAGGACTGCTTCAGCTCGTCTTCGATATTGACCGGGAGGATTTCTTTGGCCAGTTCGCCCATGAGAAGCCTGATTCCTTTTTCTGGTGAAACTTCGTCACATCCATATGGGACCAACGAAGCTCGCCGATACCGGCTGAGTGCCATGCACCGACTTACGACAAATCAACGAGTTATGCCATGGATCTGCGCAGTACGGGTCGCCACTTCGGGCAACCCTGGAAACCGCCGGATGTTATCACAAGAGCCGCCACGCACCTATCCCCCAGATGCGCATGGAGAGTAGTTAGTTGACCGGTGACAGGCTTGAAGGGGACGAGAGGGGCTTAGAGCCGTGTTGAATGGAGAATTTGTGGCTGATTCGGGTTGGTTCATTGGGTTTGACAACCCCATCGCGAGCAAGCTCGCTCCCACAGGTTTTGTGTACACCGAAAACACTGTGGGAGCGAGCTTGCTCGCGATGGCTATCTTTCAGACGCCAGAAGCTATTAATGCAGGCGCTTACGGCACATCAACTGCGCCATTTTCGCCGTATCCGGGCGCTCGACGATGCCTTTTTCGGTGACGATCGCATCGATCAGGTCCGCCGGAGTCACATCGAACACCGGATTGAACGCTTCGACATCCGCGCCCACCCGCTTGCCACCGACCTCCAGCAACTCGCGGCCATCACGTTCCTCAATCGGAATGTCATCGCCGCTGGCCAGGTGCATGTCGATGGTCGAACTCGGCGCCACCACCATGAAGCGCACGCCGTGGTGCATGGCGTTGACGGCCAGTTGATAGGTGCCGATCTTGTTGGCCACGTCGCCATTGGCGGTGATCCGGTCAGCACCGACGATGACCCAGGTAGGGCCTTTGGTCTTCATGATATGCGCGGCGGCGGAATCGACATTGAGGGTCACGGGAATGCCTTCATTGGCCAGTTCCCACGCGGTCAGCCGCGAGCCCTGCAGCCATGGGCGGGTTTCGTCGACATACACCCGCTCGACCATGCCCTCGATGAAAGCCCCACGAATCACCCCCAGCGCCGTGCCAAAGCCGCCCGTGGCCAGTGCGCCGGTGTTGCAGTGGGTCAGGATCGCCTGGGCATTGCCCTGATGCTTGCGGATCAGGTCCACACCCAGTTGCGCCATGGTCAGGTTGGCTTCGCGATCACTTTCGTGAATGGCGATGGCCTCCGCCTCCAGCACCTCCAGCGGATCGGCATTGTCTTTCAGGCGATCAAGCCGGTCGTGCATGCGGCCCAGCGCCCAGAACAGGTTGACCGCAGTGGGACGGGAATCGGCCAGCAGCGCGAAATCCTCTTCCAGCGCCGCGTACCAGTCGCCACCTTCGGCAATCCGGGCACGGGCCGCGAGCACGATGCCATAAGCGGCACTGATACCAATCGCCGGCGCACCGCGCACCACCATAGAGCGAATGGCCTCGGCCACACCGGCTGCACTGGTGTAGGCGATCCAGGTTTCCTCGAACGGCAAAATGCGCTGATCCAGCAGATGGAGAGCGCCATCACGCCAATCGATGGCCTTTACCTTTTCCGCAGCCAACAGTCGATCGCGCATCCCTCACCCCGCACTCATGAACAAAAGCCGCCGATTATAGCGATCCCCCCGCGAAGACGCTCGGGTATACTTCGCCATCCTTTACAAAAGCACTGGAACCGACCCTCGATGCCGAACACTGCCGCTGCGCTCGACCTGTTATTGCTGCCGACCTGGCTGGTACCCGTCGAACCCGCTGGTGTTGTCCTCAAGGAACATGGCGTGGGCATCCGGGATGGGCGCATCGTGTTTATCGGCCCACGTTCCGCCGCACTGAAGCTTAACGCAACCGAAACCCGCGAGTTGCCCGACATGTTGCTCAGCCCCGGCCTGATCAATGCCCACGGGCACGCGGCGATGACGCTGTTCCGTGGCCTGGCCGATGACCTGCCATTGATGACCTGGCTGGAAAACCACATCTGGCCCGCCGAAGCCAAGTGGGTCGACGAGGACTTCGTGCGCGACGGCACGGATCTGGCCATCGCCGAGCAAATCAAAGGTGGCATCACCTGTTTCTCTGACATGTACTTCTTCCCGAAGGTTGCCAGCGAGCGCGTGCACAACAGCGGCATTCGCGCGCAGATCGCGATTCCGATCCTCGACTTCCCCATTCCGGGCGCCGCTACAGCGGACGAAGCCATTCGTCAGGGCGTCGAGTTGTTTGGCGATCTCAAGCACCACGAGCGCATCAAAATCACCTTCGGCCCCCATGCACCCTACACCGTGGGCGATGAAAACCTGGAAAAAATCCGGGTGATCGCCGAAGAACTGGACGCCTCGATCCACATGCACGTGCATGAAACGGCATTTGAAGTGCAGCAATCGGTCGAGCAGCGCGGTGAACGACCGCTGGCCCGACTGGCGCGCCTGGGCTTGCTGGGGCCACGCTTCCAGGCGGTTCACATGACCCAGATCAGCGAAGAAGACATGACGCTGCTGGTAGAAAGCAACAGCAATGTGATTCATTGCCCGGAATCGAACCTGAAGCTGGCCAGCGGGTTCTGCCCGGTAGAGCGCTTGTGGCAGGCCGGGGTCAATGTCGCGGTCGGCACCGATGGCGCGGCCAGCAACAACGACCTGGACCTGCTCGGCGAAACCCGCACCGCGGCCCTGCTGGCCAAGGCTGTCGCCGGCTCGGCCACCGCGCTGGATGCCCATCGAGCCTTGCGCATGGCCACCCTCAACGGTGCCCGGGCACTGGGTATCGAGGCCGAAGTCGGCTCGCTGGAAATCGGCAAGGCCGCGGACATGGTGGCTTTCGATCTCTCGGGGCTGGCCCAGCAGCCGGTCTACGACCCGGTTTCGCAGCTTATATACGCCACCGGCCGGGACTGCGTGAAACACCTTTGGGTTGCCGGCAAGCAGTTGCTCGACGACCGTCGCCTGACACGCCTGGATGAACAACAGCTAAGTACTGTCGCGAAGGCCTGGGGCCGGCGCATCAGTGGCCGCACCGAATCGTAAGCACCCTGGAGCACAATCCGGGGCAACAGGATTTTTCAAGTTTTAGAGGACTTAAACCATGAGCAACGTCGACTACGCCGAAATCGCCAAATTCGAGGCCCTGGCCCATCGCTGGTGGGACCGCGAAAGCGAATTCAAACCGCTGCACGACATCAACCCGCTGCGGGTCAACTGGATTGATGAACGCGTCCACCTGGCCGGCAAGAAGGTCCTCGACGTCGGTTGCGGCGGCGGCATCCTCAGCGAGGCCATGGCTCAGCGCGGCGCGACCGTGATGGGTATCGACATGGGCGAAGCGCCGTTGGCGGTTGCCCAGCTTCATCAGCTGGAGTCGGGCGTGAGCGTCGAATACCGGCAGATCACCGCCGAAGCCCTGGCCGAGGAAATGCCCGAGCAGTTCGACGTGGTCACCTGCCTGGAAATGCTTGAGCACGTGCCAGACCCGTCGTCGGTCATCCGTGCCTGCTTCCGCATGGTCAAGCCCGGCGGCCAGGTGTTCTTCTCGACCATCAACCGCAATCCGAAGGCGTACCTGTTCGCCATCGTCGGCGCCGAATACATCATGAAGTTGCTGCCGCGCGGCACCCACGATTTCAAGAAATTCATTCGCCCTTCCGAACTTGGCGCCTGGAGCCGCATGGCCGGCCTGTCCGTCAAGGACATCATCGGCCTGACCTACAACCCGCTGACCAAGCACTACAAACTGGCCTCCGACGTGGACGTCAACTACATGATCCAGACCCTGCGCGAGGAATAAGCCGATGCCAATCAGAGCAGTTCTTTTCGACATGGACGGCACCCTGCTCGACACCGCGCCGGACTTCATTGCGATCTGCCAGGCGATGCGTGCCGACCGTGGCTTGCCACCGATGAACGACAAGCACATTCGCGACGAGATTTCCGGCGGCGCCAAGGCGATGGTCGCAGTGACCTTCTCCATGGACCCGGAATCGCCGGGATTCGAGGAGTTGCGCCTGGAGTTCCTGGAGCGCTACCTCGTCGGTTGTGCCGTCCATAGCAAGCTGTTCGACGGCATGGGCGAACTGCTGGCGGACATCGAGAAGGCCAACCTGATCTGGGGCGTGGTCACCAACAAGCCGCTGCGCTTCGCCGAGCCGATCATGCAACAGCTGGGACTGGCCGAGCGTTCGGCGCTGCTGATCTGCCCGGATCATGTGAAAAACAGCAAACCGGATCCCGAGCCGCTGATCCTCGCCTGCAAGATGCTCGACCTGGACCCGGCCAGCGTGCTGTTCGTCGGCGATGACCTGCGCGACATCGAATCAGGCCGCGATGCCGGCACCAAGACTGCTGCGGTGACCTTCGGCTACATCCACCCGGATGACAACCCGCGGCATTGGGGGGCGGATGTGGTGGTTGATCATCCGTTGGAGCTGCGCAAGGTTTTGGATAGCGCCCTCTGTAGCTGCTGAGACTGTCGTTGACCTCTGTAGGAGCGAGCTTGCTCGCGAAGAACCTGAGAGCGCCACGGGGTGCCAGACTTGTCGCGTCATCGTTTACGCCCATCGTCGGAACGCCGCCCGGAGCAAGCTCGCTCCTACAGGGATAGCGCTTGACCTGAAGAATTTTCGTAGAGGTTTTTTATGTTTGATTATTCCGCCCGCCCCGAACTGCTCAAGGATCGGGTCATTCTGGTCACCGGCGCAGGACGCGGTATCGGTGCCGCAGCGGCAAAAACCTACGCGGCACACGGCGCAACCGTGCTGCTGCTGGGCAAGACCGAAGCCAACCTGACCCAGGTCTACGACGAAATCGAAGCCGCCGGCCATCCACAACCGGCAGTCATCCCCTTCAACCTCGAAACCGCCCTGCCCCATCAATACGATGAGCTGGCAGCGATGATCGAAAGCGAATTCGGGCATCTCGACGGTCTCCTGCACAATGCCTCGATCATCGGCCCGCGCACGCCGATCGAGCAGCTTTCCGGCGAAAACTTCATGCGGGTCATGCAAGTCAACGTCAATGCCATGTTCATGCTCACCAGCACCCTGCTGCCGCTGCTCAAGTTGTCGCAGGATGCCTCGGTGGTGTTCACTTCCAGCAGCGTCGGCCGCAAGGGGCGTGCGTATTGGGGCGCTTACGGCGTCTCCAAATTCGCCACTGAAGGCTTGATGCAAACCCTGGCTGACGAAGTCGATACCGTGGCCCCGGTGCGCTCCAACAGCATCAACCCGGGCGCCACCCGCACCAGCATGCGCGCCCAGGCTTACCCGGGTGAAAACCCACTGAACAACCCGACGCCCGAGGAGATCATGCCGGTCTACCTTTACCTGATGGGCCCGGACAGCACCGGTATCAATGGCCAGGCGTTCAACGCCCAGTAACGACCGTACGTCGCTTTTTAGTGCCGCGCCAGCTTCCTGTCGCGGCACTTGAAGGCTCTCGGGTTCGAGCCAGGCACCTGTCAAACAAACGTCACACGCCGCGCTACACAGGCAGCAGACAACCAACAACCCATTGATTTAATAGAGTTTTTATTCGGATGAACCGAATGGCACGACTTTCGCTCTAAGTTTGCTCAGACACGTAAAGTGAAAGCAGACGGGGGTGAAGCTTGAGCGCAGAGATTACTCATCTTCTACAAAGCGGATTAAACTTGTACGAAATGTCCTACGGGACTGACGGACCAGTACGACGCGCAGCCCTAAGCCGCTCTCACCCTGCTTGTAAGACAGCCTTACTGCTTAGGGGCGCATGCCTTATGAAACCACCTTCCCAGACCAACGCAATTGACTTCGATAGCGCCAAATTGCAGCGCCTGGGCTTTGGTCAGCAGCCGCCTCTCCTGGAAAGACCTGTCAGTCTTGCGCAATTGCGCCAGCAACTGAGCCTGCAGTTGCAAACCAGTCTGGAGCCGCAACGCATTCTTGGGACGTTCTATCGCGAGATTCAGCGGTTGGTACCGTTGGACGCCTTGTGCTACCAGCACAAGAGCAGTGACCTGCGCCTGGAGTTCGGCCAACGCGGCCACCACTCCATCAGTTACAGCCTCAGCCACGAAGGCGAACACCTGGGTGAGCTGATCTTCCGTCGCAATCAGCGCTTCAGCGAACAGGATCAGGGCAATCTCGAATCACTGCTGGCCGCACTGCTTTTCCCGATGCGCAATGCGCTGCTGTACCGTACCGCCACCCAAAGCGCACTGCGCGACCCCCTGACGGGTGCCGGTAACCGCATCGCCATGGACCAGACGCTGCAAAGGGAAATCGAACTGTCCCGGCGCCATCTGCAACCGTTGTCAGTACTGATGCTGGACATCGATCATTTCAAGCTAGTCAATGATACCCATGGCCACAGCACAGGTGATGACGTGCTCAAGGCGGTCGCCGCCACGATCAAAAACCAGCTGCGCAACGTGGACATGGTGTTCCGCTATGGCGGCGAGGAGTTCCTGATCCTGCTGTCGAATACCTGTCGCGAGGCCGCGGCCATGGTCGGTGAGCGGCTGCGGTTTGCAGCCCAGTCTGAAGAGTACCTGGCCGATGGTCACAGGATCCTGCTGACGGTCAGCCTCGGCTGTTCGACCCTGTTGCCCGGCGAGTCTGCCGAAAGTCTGTTGCGACGGGCAGACAGCGCGTTGTATGTGGCCAAGCGCGAAGGTCGTAACCGGCTGGAGATGGCGGGCTGACTTTTCAACCACGACACAAACCAATGTGGGAGCGGGCTTGCTCGCGAATGGGATCTGACTTTCAACGATGATGTTGACTGACAGTCCGTATTCGCGAACAGGCTCGCTCCCACAGTTGTTTTTCAAGCAGCGATTGAATCAGCCTTCGGCCAATGCCATCCGCTCACGCACGACCGGTACCCACTCTGCGTGCTCCATTTGCATGCAACGTTCGAGAAACAGGTACATATAGTCGTAGCTCTTGCAAACGGCCTGACGCAACTCCACCTGCAGAGATTTGCCGGGGTTCGTGCCCGCCAATGTGCAGATGATCTCAAGGGCTTCCCATGGATGGGCATCGTCGTACTGGGCATGCATCTTCAGCCACTTCATCGCCCGCTTGCGATCTTCCTCGGGAAACGAGGCGGCGTAGATACCGTTGGAACACACTACCGCCGACCATTCCCCGGTCGCCCCTTCGATGGCGTAGTTGGTAGCGGCAATCGCAACGATCAGCGAGTCGGCTGAACTGGTGTGCCAGCACCAATGGCTCAGGGCGTGAAGCTCGGGGGGAACCTGCTGAGCCTGCAGCTCTTCCAGGCTGACACCGTGCGCGCGACTCCAGTTCACCCAGTAATCGGCGTGGTTCAGTTCGACGCGGATGTTACGCATCAGCCAGCGACGGGCCATGTCTTCGCCGGGATGACGGGCAAAGCGGGTCTTGGTCAGGTTTTGTGCCATATACAACGCGAACTGTTCGACCACCGGCCAGCCACCGATCAGGTACTGGCGCATGGTCTTCGCACTGAGTTTGTTGTCTCGCATGCGTTGGTACAGTTCGTGTTCGACAACCCGGCGCTTGCTCTCGCTGCAATCCTGGATCAGGCGCTGGGCCCAGGCAGGGTAACTTGCAGCTTCCATGAGCGGTCCGGTTCGGTTGAATGTATCGATCACTGTCGAGCTCCTTTTGATTGTGATTGTAAGACCGGCAGGAGTCTCAACGGAACGTGCCAGGCGCCTTGAACAACAGCGGTTGCGGCCTGGCGGGACGACTTAACAGACTATCACTGGTAAACAACTGCGGGCGTTCAATCACATACCCTTGAGCGTAATCCACCCCGATCTCCAGCAATGCCTGCTCGATCTGGGGCGTTTCGACAAACTCGGCAATCGTGCGCTTACCCATCACATGGCCAATGTGATTGATCACTTCGACCATGGCGCGGTTAATCGGGTCGTCCAGCATATCCTTTACGAAACTCCCGTCGATCTTCAGGAAGTCTACAGGCAAATGTTTCAGGTACGCGAATGAGGACATTCCGGCGCAAAAGTCATCCAGCGAAAAATGGCAGCCTAAGCCTTTGAGTTCATTAATGAATCGAATGGCGCTGCCAAGATTTGAAATGGCACTGGTTTCAGTAATTTCAAAACAAATCATTTCAGGCGGAATCGAATACGTCACAAACTGTTCGCGCAAGAAGTCCAGAAACGCCTCATCCCCAATCGTCGTGCCTGACAGATTGATCGCACACATGGCCAGCGGTCCGTGGCCTTGCTCGGCCCGGCATTGGGCGATGATCTTGAACACGTTCTGCACCACCCAACGATCAAGCGAGCTCATCAGGCCATAGCGTTCAGCTGCCGGAATGAAGCTGTCGGGCAAGATCATCCGCCCGGCTTCATCATGTAGTCGCAGCAGGATTTCAATGTGCCCGCCGTCCTGATCGACATGACCCAAGGGGGCAATTTCCTGGGCGTACAGGCAGAAGCGGTCTTCCTCCAGCGCCATGTGCAAACGCTGCACCCAGGCCATCTCGCCGAAGCGCAGGGACAATTCCGAGTCATCCGGATGATAGACCTGGACCCGGTTCCGACCCTTTTCCTTGGCCATGTAGCACGCCATGTCGGCAGCACGCAGCGAGGCTTCGAGCGTCGTCGGGTTCTGCGCGACATGGACCAGCCCGATACTGACAGTGGTCACGAAAGGCCGGCCTTTCCAGACAAAATGCAGATTCTGCACCGTCTGGCGCAGGCTTTCGGCAATTTTCTCCGCCGCTTCCGGTGCGCAGTTTTCCAGCAGGATGCCGAACTCGTCGCCGCCAAGGCGCGCCAGGGTGTCGCCTTCGCGCAGCCCCGATTGCAACAGCGCGCAGATGTGCCGCAGCAGTTCGTCCCCCGCCGCGTGGCCGCAGGTGTCGTTGACCAGCTTGAACTGGTCCAGATCGAGGAACATCAGGGCATGGCGACCCGAATGGCGGGTCAGGTTGTGCAGCGCCTGTTCCAGGCGATATTCGAACTCGCGACGGTTGGCAAGGCCGGTCAAGGCATCGTGGGTCGCCTGCCACGACAGATTGGCGATGTACTGCCGCTCCTGGGTCATGTCATGCAGCACCAGCACCGTCCCGCTGACTTTTCCGGCATTGCGGATGGGCGCGCCCACCAGCGTGACCGACACCGTGCTGCCGTCCAGGCGTTGAATCAACTTGGAGTGTTCACTGCCGCCACTGAGCTGGCCGCTCAGAATATGCTCGATCAGGGTGAAACCATCGGTCTGGGCATTTTCGTCCAACAGGTTGAACAGCGCCGCCAGCGGCAATCCCGTCGCCTGCTCGGCCTTCCAGTGGGTCATCGCCTCGGCCGCCGGATTCATGTAGGCGATTGCACCGGAAACATCCGTGGTGATCACCCCATCACCAATTGATTGCAGGGTGATCTGCGCCCGTTCTTTTTCCAGTTGCAGCGCATCGGCGAACGCATGGCGCTGCTTGAGCAGTTTATGGGTGCGCATCAGCGCCAGCGCAATCAATCCAAGAGCAGTGGCGAGGTTAGTCAGCAGCAGCAAACGAAGAATGACCCGCGAACCTTCACCCAAGGCATCGCTGAACGCCTTTGCCGCCGGCGTCACGCCGTCGTTGATGGCGAAAATCTGCTCCTTCCAGCGCTGTACGTCCGCGCCGGAGGCCGGGCCGGCAGTGATGTGCTGATGCATGTCCCGCGCAACGTCATCGAGCTGGACCAGATAGGCATCCCCCACGGTCCAAAGGTTGATGGCTTTTTCGAGATAACTGAAGTGACGAAAGTTGAGGTACAGCCAGATCAGGCTGGAAACGTCTTCCGGGTGGTTGCCACCCTTGAGAATCGCCACACGTGCCGCCTCTATATTCGGCGGTTGATGATCCAGCGCCACGCGCAACTCATGCCCGCCCTGAGGCACGGAAATGGCGTGCTGGTATTTACGAAAAATCGCTTCGTCGCCGCTGTCGGCATAGAGGTTGAGGTAATAGATTGCGTCCTTCTGGCCCTTGGACCAGAGGCTTTCGCCGGCAACATAGCCGCGAACCGCCGACAGTACGTAAAGGCTAACGCCGCCCAACAAGGCTTGAAACACCACAACGGCGATAAATGGCCAGACGATGCCCAACAGCCGTGGCGTTCCGAGAGTCCGCGTTTGATTCATGAGGTCCCTTGCATTAGCACCGCTTGCTCGTCTTCCGGACGAAATCGCTATAGCTAGACTAGGTTGCGATTCCGATCCCGGCAAGCGACAAGCTATGCCCGGAGGGAATATCGCGGCCACTGAATTCGGCCGCGATGATGTTTTTTTATCGTATTGAAGTGGCGCCCTGCAACCTTGATATCATTTCACTACAACCGCTGCAAATGCCCATACAGCTTGGCGTACAGACCACCGTCGGCAATCAGTTGCTGATGATCGCCATCCTCGGCAATTTGCCCGCCGTCGAACACCAGCACACGGTCGGCCTGTTTTACCGCCGAAAGGCGGTGGGCAATGATCAACGTGGTGCGGTTGCTCAGAAACCGTGCCAAGGCCTGGTGCAGGTTGTATTCGGTGGCGGCATCCAGCGCAGAGGTGGCTTCGTCGAGGATCACCACCTTGGGCTCGGCCAGTACCATCCGGGCGATGGCCAGGCGTTGACGTTGCCCGCCGGACAACCGCACCCCGGAGCGCCCGACGATGCTGTCCAGGCCATTGGGCAAATCCCGGACCGTACCGTGCAATTGGGCGATTTCCAGCGCCTGCCAGCAGGCCTCGTCACTGCGCTCGCGACCCATGGTCAGGTTGGCCCGGATGGTATCGTTGAACAGCGCCGGATGTTGCAGGACCACGGCAACATTTTCCCGCACGGTTTCCAGGCCGATCTCCTGCTGGGTCGAACCGCCGAAACGAATGGTGCCGGCCAAGGGCGTGTACAGACCCAGCAGGAGTTGCACCAGTGTGCTCTTGCCGCCGCCGCTGGCACCGACGATCGCGACTTTTTCGCCGGGAGCGATGGAGAGATTCATCTGGCTCAGCACCAGTTCGTCACCGTAGCCGAAGCTCAATCCCTGAACCTCGATCCCGACGGTTTCGCGACCGATGAACGGGTCGACTCCACCCGGGTATTCGGGCTCATCGGCTCGGGACAGCAACTCGTTGATCCGCGACAGCGCACCGCCGGCAGCGTAGTAGGCATATTGCAGGTTCAGCAACTGTTCGACCGGGCCGATCATGAACCACAGGTAGCTGAACACCGCGAGCATCTGGCCGATTGATAGGTCGGAAAACAGCACGGTGAGCATCGCCGCGGCCCGGAAAATATCGATGCCGAACTGGAACAGCAAACCGCTGGCCCGGTTCGATGCGTCGGTTTTCCATTGCGAATTCACCGCATAGTCACGCACGTCCCGGGCGCGCTGGCCCAAGCGACCGAGGAAAAACCCCTGGCGGTTGCCGGCGCGAACTTCCTGGATGGCATCCAGCGTTTCGGTCAGCGCCTGGGTAAAGCGTGAAGTGCTGTCGTTCTCGAGTTTCTTCAGATGTTTGACCCGCTTGCCCAACTGCACCGTGGCATAGATCACCAGCGGGTTGAACAGCAGAATCAGCAAAGCCAGTTGCCAGTGCATCCACATCAGAATGCCCGCCGTGCCGACCAGGGTCAGCATGGCCACGAGGAAACGGCTGAGGGTTTCACCGACGAATTTGTCCAGCGTGTCCAGATCGGTGACCAGGTGCGTAGTCACCGTTCCGCTGCCCAGGCTTTCGTATTCGCCCAGGGAAATACCCTTGAGACGCTCGATCAAGCGTATGCGAATGCGGTAGACGATGTCCTTGGCCAAGCCGGCGAACAATTTCGCCTGCACCACGTTGAACAGCAGAGCTGTGCAACGCAGGGTTAAGGTCACCACCAGCATCAGGCCGATGTAGCCAGCGGCCTTCTGCCAGCCTTCGGGCAGCACGTGGTTCATGATCTTCAGCGCGGCATCACCATGCCCCAGCAACACCTCGTCCACCAGCAACGGCAGGAGCAAGGGAATCGGCACGCTGCACAAGGTCGCCAGCACGGCTACGCCGTTGGCGATCCACAGGGATTTCTTGTGATGCAGGGCCAGGCGGCGGATTTCCGCCCAGCTCAGACGGTCGACACGTTTAGCGGGTGCGACATCATCAGGCAGGTCATGCACAGGCAGCACGCTCCAGCCAGCGGCCGAGCAGCGGGGACAACTCGCTCAACGGCTGATAGCCATTGGTCAACAACGCCAGTTGGCCGTTACGCTCGGCCAGCAGGGTGGGGAAACCGGCAATGCCCAGGTCCTGGACCCAGGTGAAATCGGCTTCAGTCGCAGTGTGCATGTCGGCACGGTCGAAAGCGGCGGCGAACTCGATGCGCGGCACGCCGGCCTGCTCGGCCAGTTCCACCAGCACGCTGGCGCGGGTGACGTCCCGACCTTCGACATAAAACGCATGCTGAATCAGCCCGAGCAGCTTCCAGGCACAATCCGGCGCCAGTCCGCGCGCCGTCACCAGTGCCCGGCAGGCAGGCTCGGTGTCGTAGACAAAGCCATCGGGTAACGCGCCCTCAAACTTGAAGGGCTGGCCGGTGGCCTCGGTGACCGCCTGCCAGTGCTCAAGAATGTAGCGTCGGGTGGTCGGCTCCAGCGCCGCACCGCTACCGGTGCGCAAACCACCTACGATCAAGTGCACATCCACACCCGCGGCTTGCGCCTGCTCGACCAGTGACTTGGCCACGGGGGCAAACCCCCAGCACCAGGAACACATCGGGTCCATCACATAGAGCAGGCGCGCAGACATGGTTCAGGCCTCGGAAGATGCTTGCTTGTAGTTGAAGCCGATCGGGTGAGGCTGGTTACGAGCCTTGGCCAGTTCGATCTGCTTCTGCCGGTCGATCGCACTGCGACGGGTCTTCTCGCTCAGCTTATCCCAGCAATGCGGGCAACTGATGCCGGCCACGTAATGCTCGGACGCGCGGTCTTCCACACTCACCGGTGTGCGGCAGGCATGACATTGATCGTAGTCGCCCTCGCTCAGGTCGTGACGAACGGTCACGCGGTTGTCGAACACGAAGCAATCACCCTGCCACTTGGTTTCTTCCTGCGGCACCTCCTCGAGGTACTTCAGGATGCCACCCTTGAGGTGAAAAACCTCACCGTAGCCCTCGCTGAGCATGTAGCTAGAGGCCTTCTCGCAGCGGATGCCACCGGTGCAGAACATCGCGACCTTCTTGTGCACGGCCGGGTCGAAGTTGGCTTTGATGTAATCGGGAAATTCGCGAAAACTGGTGGTTTTCGGGTCGATGGCGCCTTCGAAGGTACCGATCGAGACTTCGTAGTCGTTACGGGTGTCGATCAACAACACTTCCGGGTCGCTGATCAGCGCGTTCCAGTCCTGCGGATCGACGTAGGTGCCGACCTTTTTGTTCGGGTCCACGCCTTCCACGCCGAGGGTGACGATTTCTTTCTTGAGTTTGACCTTGGTGCGGTAGAACGGCTGCTCGTCGCAGTACGACTCTTTGTGGTCGATGTCGTCCATGCGCGGGTCGTTCTTGAGCCAGGCCATCAGCCCGTCGATGCCTTCGCGGCTGCCGGACACGGTGCCGTTGATGCCTTCTTCGGCAATCAGCAGCGTGCCTTTGATGCCGTTGTCGACCATCGCTTGCAGCAGGGGCTCGCGCAGGGCGACGTAATCTTCCAGGGTGACGAACTTATACAGTGCCGCCACGACAATCTGTTGTGTCATGGGTAAATCTCCAGGTGGCTACCCTCGTAAGGGGTGAACCGGATGCGAAAAAAAACGCGCCGGGTTAGCGGCGCGTTGGGCATTCTAACAAAAAACCGGTGTTTAGTGCTTGCTGCCGCCGGCGCAGGTCGGCGAGGCCGGAGCCGCGTCGATCCGGGCCCATTCCTCTGGCGTGTAGGTATGCAGCGCCAACGCATGGAACTCGCCCATCAACTCGCCAAGCGTGCCGTAGACCTTCTGGTGGCGCTTGACCCGGTTCAGGCCTTCGAACTGCGTACTGACGACCACAGCCTTGAAATGGGTTTGCAGCCCACGGCTGTGCATGTGGCTTTCATCCAGCACTTGCAGATGCTCGGGCTGAAGCAGGCCCAGCGTCGATTCGATGCGTTGTTGCATGGTCATACCGAACTCCGCTTAAGGCTTTTTCTTGGCTGGCGCGGCTGCGTCTTTCGGCGTCAGCTCGGCGGTCATGTCAGCCAGCAGCTTGTTGACCACAGGCACCGCGCTTTCCAGCTTGGCCTGGGTCATCTGGGCCGATTGCTGGGTCAGCTGAGGCATTTTTTCCAGGACTTTCTTGCCCAGTGGCGACTGGTAGAACGCAACCAGGTCCTTGAGCTCGGATTCGGTGAAGTTGGTGGTGTAGAGCTTGACCATGTCCGGTTTCAGCTTGTTCCAGCCAATGGCCTGGTCCAGAGCGGCGTTGGCCTTGGCCTGGTAGGTTTCCAACACGGCCTTTTTCGACTCAGGGGCTTTGGTCTGTTCGAAACGCTGGGCAAACATCTGCTGTACTTGCATGTACACCGGGGTGCCCAGTTTGTCAGCGTGCGCCATGGTCAGGAAAGCCTCGGCACTGGCGTTATGGCTGGCGGTGTCGGCAAGAACCTGGCCGCTGGCGCAGACCAAAGCAACGGCGGTACAGATGGCACGAAGACGAGTCATCGAGTTTCCTTTTCTAGCTGGCGAGGTAAGACCCCAAGGGCGTCCATTCTGCGCCTAAAAAAGTGTGTCGCTCAACCCCAAGCCTTGTCGCACCTGATTTAGAGGGGTTGAATGGTCAAATTCAGACTGATGGAACCACGGCCGTCGATCACGGCCTAAACTGCGCAATCGGACCTACAGGAGTGAGCAAGATGAGCCGTATCGAAACCGACAGCCTCGGCCAGGTTGAAGTCCCGGATGAAGCCTATTGGGGCGCTCAGACGCAACGCTCGCTGATCAACTTCGCCATCGGCAACGAACGCATGCCGCTGGCCGTGTTGCATGCCCTGGCGCTGATCAAGAAAGCCGCGGCACGGGTCAATGATCGCAATGGCGATGTGCCCGCCGATATCGCCCGCCTGATCGAGCAGGCGGCCGACGAAGTGCTCGCCGGCGACCACGACGACCAGTTTCCGCTGGTGGTCTGGCAAACCGGCAGCGGTACCCAGAGCAACATGAACGTCAATGAAGTGATCGCCGGTCGCGCCAACGAGCTGGCCGGCAACCCCCGTGGCGGCAAGTCCCCGGTGCACCCCAACGATCACGTCAATCGCTCCCAGAGCTCCAACGACTGCTTCCCCACCGCCATGCATATCGCAGCCGTCCAGGCGGTGCAACAGCACTTGCTGCCGGCGATCAGCGAACTGTCTGGCGGGCTGGCCGAACTGGCCGCACGCCACATGAAACTGGTCAAGACCGGCCGCACCCACATGATGGATGCGACACCGATCAGCTTCGGCCAGGAAATCTCGGCCTTCATCGCGCAACTCGATTACGCCGAGCGGGCAATCCGCAGCGCACTGCCCGCGGTCTGCGAGCTGGCCCAGGGCGGAACGGCCGTCGGCACCGGGCTCAATTCACCCCACGGCTTCGGTGAGGCCATCGCCGCAGAATTGGCCGCCCTCTCGGGTTTGCCGTTTATCACCGCGCCGAACAAGTTTGCCGCGCTGGCCGGTCATGAGCCGCTGACCACGCTGTCCGGCGCGCTGAAAACCCTCGCCGTGACGCTGATGAAAATCGCCAACGATCTGCGCCTGCTGGGTTCCGGCCCACGCGCCGGCTTCGCCGAAGTCAGGCTGCCGGCCAATGAACCGGGCAGTTCGATCATGCCGGGCAAGGTCAACCCGACTCAATGCGAAGCGCTGTCGATGCTGGTCTGCCAGGTATTGGGCAACGATGTCGCCATTGGCTTTGCCGCCAGCCAGGGCCACTTGCAGCTCAACGTGTTCAAACCGGTGATCATCCACAACCTGCTGCAATCGATCCGTTTACTGGCGGATGGCTGCAGCAACTTCCAGCAGCACTGCGTGGCCGGTCTGGAGCCGGATGCGGAAAAAATGGCTGAGCACCTGGAGCGTGGCTTGATGCTGGTGACGGCACTCAACCCGCACATCGGCTATGACAAATCGGCGGAGATCGCCAAGAAAGCCTATAGCGAAGGCCTGACCTTGCGCGAGGCGGCGTTGCAGCTCGGGTATCTGACAGACGAAGAGTTCGATGCGTGGGTGAGGCCGGAGAACATGCTGGAGGCTGGGGCCAAGGGCTGAATCGGCAGCGCCTGATCGTCCGTCATCGCGGGCAAGCCGCGCTCCCGCAGGTTTTGCGTCGTTCATTGATACTGTGGACGACGCAAACCCTGTGGGAGCGTGGCTTGCCCGCGATGAACGATAACGCGGTCTAACTGGCTGCCATCCGCACCTTCCGCGCCTTCAGCCCGGCAATCAACGAAGGCCCCAACGCCACCAGCGCCGACCCCAGCACCACCAGCACCGCACCGCCATATCCCAGGCCATTGATCGTCTCGGCATGCACATAGTCGGGCCACAGCCACGCAGCCATGGCAACCGCGGCAAAGGTCACCAACGGCGTGATGGCCAGCGTCGCGCTGACCCGGGAGGCTTCCCAATGGGCCAGGGCCTCGGCAAACGCGCCATAGGCAATCAGGGTGTTGAGGCAACACGCCAGCAGCAACCAACCCTGCAAGGGGCTTAATTGCAACGCTTCGAGCGGATGCACCCACGGCGTCAACAGCGCTGCGCAGAACAGGTAGATCACCATCATCACCTGCAGCGAATTCCACACCGTCAGCAATTGCTTCTGCCCCAGGGCATAGAAGGTCCAGACCGTGGACGCCAGCAACACAAGCAGCACACCGGCGGTGTAGTCGGTCAGAGACGTGAGCAACTCACTCAAGCGCTGGTTGAAAAACAGCGCAAAGCCGATCAGCAGTACCAGCAGGCCAATCCCCTGCCCCAGGCTGAAACGCTCCTTGAACACAAACAGACTGGCGATCAGCAGCATGATCGGTCCCATCTGCACTACCAGTTGCGCCGTACCGGGGCTGAGCAGGTTCAGGCCCATCAGATACAACACATAGTTACCGACCAGGCCGAGCACCGCCATCAGCACCAACCAGCCACCACGAGGACCGAGCACCTTGCGGCTGGGCAGACGCCTGGTGGCCGCCAGGTAAATGAACAGGCAGCCGCCGGATACCATCAGGCGAAACCAGGTCACCGTCACCGGGTCCATTACCAGCAACACTTGTTTGAGCTTGATCGGCAGGATTCCCCACAACAACGCGGTCAACAAGGCCAGGAACAGACCGTAACCCCAGCGACCCGATGAAATGTGCATGTGAACCCCAACGCCAACTGACAGGAGTCGTCATTCTAGGCCCGCAGCGGTGGCGTACACAGGCACAGTTTCGGTCTGGCCGCGAATGAAACTGTGCGGGTCGTAATCTTCAGGTGATTTTTTTGACCGTGGCGCACCCATCGCGAGCAAGCTCGCTCCCACAGGTTTTGCGACGTACACAACATTTGTGATCGCCGCTGAACACTGTGGGAGCGAGCTTGCTCGCGATGACTATCGAACTGACAACGAGAAATATCGAGGCTTACCGCACCGCTTCAAACAGCCCGGTTGCCCCCATCCCGCCACCCACGCACATGGTGACGATGCCGTACCGCAGATTGCGTCGCTGCAATTCACGAACCAGATGCCCAACCTGGCGCGAACCGGTCATGCCGAACGGGTGACCGATGGAAATCGAGCCGCCGTTGACGTTGTACCGGGCGTTGTCGATTTCCAGGCGATTGCGGCTGTACAGGCACTGCGAGGCGAACGCTTCGTTGAGTTCCCACAGGTCGATGTCGTCAATCCGCAAGCCTTTGGCCTTGAGCAGTTTAGGTACCGAAAACACCGGGCCGATACCCATCTCGTCCGGCGCGCAACCGGCCACGGTAAAGCCGCGGAAGAACGCTTTCGGCTTGAGCCCCAGCTCCAGCGCTTTCTCCAGGCTCATCACCAGGGTCATGGACGCGCCGTCAGACAGCTGCGAAGAGTTGCCCGCCGTGACCGAGCCATCTTCGGCGAACACCGGCTTCAACCCGGCCAGGCTTTCCAGGGTGGTGTCCGGGCGGTTGCAGTCATCGCGGTCGACGATGCCGTCGAGGATCTGTGCCTGACCTGTGGCCTTGTCTTCGACGCGATACTTCACCGACATCGGCACGATTTCATCAGTGAACAGCCCGGCGGCCTGAGCCTCTGCGGTACGCTGCTGGCTTTGCAACGCATACAGGTCCTGCTCTTGGCGACTGACGTTGTACCGACGCGCGACGATTTCAGCAGTCTGGCCCATCGGGAAGTAGATGCCCGGCACCTGTTCCTTGAGCAGCGGGTTGATCAGGTTGTCGGTGTTGACGCTCTTCACGGTCAGGCTGATGGACTCGACGCCGCCGGCGACGATGATGTCGCTGCAACCCGAAGCGATCTGGTTGGCGGCAATGGCGATCGCCTGCAGGCCCGAGGAACAGAACCGGTTGAGGGTCATGCCGGCCGTGCCGATGCCCAGGCGCGAGAGCACCGCGACATTGCGACCGATATTGAAACCCTGGGCGCCTTCGTTGGAGCCGGCGCCAACGATGCAGTCCTCGACGCTCGCCGGATCGATACCGGTGCGCGCCAACAGTGCATCGACACAGTGTGCCGCCATGTCGTCCGGGCGGGTCATGTTGAATTTACCGCGAAAGGATTTGGCCAGGCCGGTCCGCACGCTGTCGACGATCACCACTTCACGCATGACATACCTCATTGTTGTTATCGGTTGAGAGTGGACCGAGCATAAGTCCAGCTCTTCACCGACCGCGACGATCATTCACCCCGCGTATGCGTAACCATGGCCTCAATCCTTGTCCTTACGCTTGCGTTCATGCTTGGCGGATTTTTCGAAAGCCTCCTCCAGTGCCCGGTTGATGGTGCGCAAGACTTTGACCCGCGCCCAGCGTTTGTCGTTGGCTTCCACCAGGGTCCAGGGCGCAATCTCGGTGCTGGTCCGGTCAACCATGTCGCCGACCGCCGCGCGATAGTCGTCCCATTTATCACGGTTGCGCCAGTCGTCCTCAGTGATCTTGAAGCGTTTGAAGGGGATCTTTTCGCGCTCTTCGAAGCGCTCCAGTTGCGTCTGTTTGTCGATGGACAGCCAGAACTTGACCACGATCACACCGGCGTCGGTGAGCTGTTCTTCGAAATCGTTGATTTCACCGTAGGCACGCAGCCAGTCTGCCGGGCTGCAAAAACCTTCGATGCGCTCCACCAACACCCGGCCATACCAGGAGCGGTCGAACACGGTGAACTTGCCCCGGGCCGGCAGGTGCCGCCAGAAGCGCCACAGATACGGTTGCGCCCGTTCTTCCTCGGTGGGCGCGGCAATCGGCACGATGCTGTACTGGCGCGGATCAAGCGCTGCCGCTACCCGGCGGATCGCCCCGCCCTTGCCGGCCGCGTCGTTGCCTTCGAACACCGCCACCAGCGCGTGGCGGCGCATGCGTTTGTCACGCATCAACCCGGAAAACCGCGCCTGCTCGGTGATCAGTTGTTCTTCGTAATCTTCTTTGTCCAACTGCAGGGTCAGGTCCAGGCTGTCGATCAGGTTCACTTGATCGACACTGGGGAACACTGGCGCGGCGCTGACCTTTTCCGGATGGATCTTCGGTCGCTTCAATGCGCCCTGCAGGCCCGCCAGCAGAATCCGCCCCACGGCCAGGCTGCGATAATGGGCATCCGCCCCGGCGATCACATGCCAGGGTGCATAAACGCGGCTGGTGCGGCGCAGCGCCCGTTCACCATACTTCACGAACCTGTCGTAGGTTTGCGACTGCTGCCAGTCCAGCGGGCTGATGCGCCAGCTGTGCAGCGGGTCGTCGGCCAGTGCCTTGAGGCGAGCCTTCATTTGCTTCTTGGAGAGGTGGAACCAGAACTTGAAGATCAGCGCACCTTCATCGCAGAGCATCTTTTCCAGGCGCTCGGCGGCATTGATCGCCTGATCCAGGCGCGGATCCTTGAACTCGCCATGGACCCGCCCCTGCAGCATCTGGCTGTACCAATTGCCGAAGAAAATCCCCATGCGCCCCTTGGCCGGGAGCATCCGCCAGTACCGCCAGGCCGGTGGCCGCGCCAGCTCTTCATCGGTTTGCTGATCGAACGTGCGGACTTCGATCAGGCGCGGGTCCATCCACTCGTTGAGCACCTTGATCGTCTCACCCTTGCCGGCACCTTCGATGCCATTGATCAAAATGATCACCGGAAAGCGGCGTTGCTGCTGCAATTCGAATTGCGCTTCGAGCAACGCTTCGCGCAGGGCCGGGATTTCGGCGTCGTAGGTTTCTTTGTCGATGGCGTGATCGATTTCGGCGGATTCAAACATGGGCGGCTCCCTTCCAGATGTGAGCAAGACTAGCGGATGGACCTGAAGGTCAGTGGAGATTTTCCGGATGGTTGCGGATTCCTGTGGCGAGGGGGCTTTGTGCAGGTTGATGATTTTCCCGGTTTCAGCCCGTTCATACCTTGCCACGGATCAAGCACCACACCTTCAATCGGCTAGAATGGCCGCCTTGCCGCTGCAGAGCCTGCCATGAAACCTGTATTGCCCCACGCCCAGCTCGACTGGGACGACCAAGGTCGCCCGTATTCGCGAGTGTTCGACGATGTGTACTTCTCCGACAAGTCAGGGCTGGATGAAACCCGCTATGTATTCATCGAGCAGAATCGACTGGCCGAACGCTTTGCCGCCTTGCCCGAGGGTGGGCGGCTGGTCATCGGTGAGACCGGGTTCGGCACCGGGCTGAATTTTTTGTGCGCCTGGCAGGTGTTCGAGCAACACGCAGCGGCCGGAGCGCGGCTGCATTTTGTCAGCGTAGAGAAATACCCGTTGAGCCCGGCCGACCTGCAACGGGCCCTGGCGCTATGGCCGGAACTCAAGGTATTTGCCGATCAATTGCTTGAGCAATACGTGGCCATCCATCAGGGTTTTCAGCGCCTGACGCTGGACCACGGCCGCGTCACCCTGACGCTGCTGATCGGCGATGCACTGGAGCAACTGCCGCAACTCGATGCCCGAATCGACGCCTGGTTCCTCGACGGTTTCGCCCCGGCGAAAAACCCCGACATGTGGACCGCCGAACTGTTTGCCGAGCTGGCTCGCCTGGCCGCTCCCGGTGCATCCATCAGCACCTTCACCAGCACCGGCTGGGTGCGGCGCCTGCTCAACGCCGCCGGCTTCAAGATGAAACGCACCCCCGGCATCGGCCACAAATGGGAGATCCTGCGCGGTGAGTTCCTCGGCTGGCCCCTGGAAACGCCGGCCCCGGCCCTGGATAAACCCTGGTTCGCACGCCCGGCCCCGCTGACCGGCGAGCGCCAGGCACTGGTGATCGGTGCCGGCCTGGCCGGATGTGCCAGCGCCGCCAGCCTCGCCGCGCGGGGCTGGCAAGTGACATTGCTGGAGCGCCACGACGCCATCGCCCGGGAAGCCTCGGGCAACCCGCAGGGTGTGCTCTACCTGAAGTTATCCGCCCATGGCACGGCGCTGTCGCAAATGATCGTCAGTGGATTCGGCTACACCCGACGTCTGCTCGAACACTTGCAACGGGGCCGCGACTGGGACGATTGCGGCGTGCTGCAACTGGCCTTCAATGCCAAGGAAGCCGAACGCCAGGCGCAATTGGCCGCAGCGTTTCCAGCGGACTTGCTGCACCTGCTGGATCAACCCGAAGCACAGGCCGTGGCCGGTATCGGACTGGCACACGGCGGCCTGTTCTATCCCGAAGGCGGCTGGGTCCACCCACCGGCGCTGTGCCAGTGGCAGGCTGCGCATCCACAGATTCAATTGCTCACCCATCACGATGCGCTGGAACTGCGCAAGGTTGAAGGCCGTTGGCAAGCCTGGGACGGCGAGCGGTTGCTTGCCGATGCTCCCGTGGTGGTACTCGCCGGGGCCGCCGAAATCCAGCGTTTCCCCGAGAGCGCCGAGCTGCCGCTCAAGCGCATTCGCGGGCAAATCACCCGCTTGGCGCAAACTCCGCAAAGCCAGGCCCTGAGCACCGTGGTGTGTGCCGAAGGCTATGTCGCCCCCGCCCGTTTGGGCGAACACACCCTGGGGGCCAGTTTCGACTTCAAGAGCGATGACCTGACACCGACCACGGCAGAACACCTGGGCAACCTGGCCATGCTCGAAGAGATTTCCCACGATCTGGTCGAGCGTTTACAGGCCGATAAACTTGCGCCTGAAAGTCTCCAGGGGCGCGCCGCTTTTCGCTGCACCAGCCCCGACTACTTGCCAATCGTCGGCCCCTTGGCCGACACCCAGGCGTTCACTCAGGCGTATGCGGCGCTGGGCAAGGATGCCCGGCAGGTGCCGGACGTCGCATGCCCATGGCTTGACGGTTTTTACGTCAACAGCGGTCACGGCTCGCGCGGCCTGATCACCGCGCCGCTGTCCGCAGAACTGCTGGCAGCCTGGCTGGACAACGAACCCCTGCCGTTGCCCAGAAGCGTGGCCGAAGCCTGTCACCCCAACCGATTTGCCCTGCGACGCCTGATCCGGGGCAAGTAGTCGATACAGCAGCCGAAGTCGCCCTCACGGGGCGATTCGGCCGTGGTCAGTCGCGCATATAACTCATCGATCTAAAACTCCCCTTACCGAGGAGGGTCACTTTCTGAGTACCCGCCGTTTCGGCGCGGTATCGATCGACCCTCCCCAACGGAAAAACCGGTAAGGAATTTATGTGCGGATTAGCTGGCGAGTTACGTTTTGATCATCAACCTGCAGACCTTGCAGCCATTGAACGAATCACCCATCACCTGGCCCCCCGCGGCCCCGACGCCTGGGGATTTCATAGCCAGGGGCCGGTTGCCCTGGGCCATCGGCGCCTGAAGATCATGGACCTGTCGGACGGCTCGGCGCAGCCGATGATCGACCCGCAACTGGGCTTGTCCCTGGCCTTCAACGGGGCGATCTACAACTTTCCGGAACTGCGCGCAGAACTTGAAAGCCTGGGTTACGCCTTCTATTCCGGTGGCGACACCGAAGTGTTGCTCAAGGGTTATCACGCCTGGGGCGAAGCCTTGCTGCCAAAACTCAACGGCATGTTTGCCTTTGCCGTTTGGGAGCGCGATGCCCAACGCCTGTTCATCGCCCGCGACCGTCTCGGCGTGAAACCGCTGTACCTGTCGCGCACCGGCCAGCGCCTGCGCTTCGCCTCGGCGCTGCCGGCATTGCTCAAGGGCGGCGACATCAACCCGATCCTCGATCCCGTGGCGCTCAATCACTATCTGAATTTCCACTCCGTGGTCCCGGCACCGCGCACTTTGCTGGCGGGCATTGAAAAACTGCCGCCGGCCACCTGGATGCGCATCGAAGCCGATGGCCGCACCGAGCAGAAAACCTGGTGGACCCTGCCCTACGGCCCTCACGCCGATGAGACGAATCTGACCCTCGAGGACTGGCGCGACCGTGTGCTCGACAGCACCCGCGAAGCGGTAGCGATTCGTCAGCGTGCGGCGGTGGATGTCGGCGTGCTGCTGTCCGGCGGTGTCGATTCAAGCCTGCTGGTGGGTCTGTTGCGGGAAGTCGGCGTGGACAATCTGTCGACCTTCTCCATCGGCTTCCAGGATGCCGGCGGCGAACGTGGAGACGAGTTCCAGTATTCGGATCTGATCGCCCGACACTACGGCACGCAGCACCATCAACTGCGCATCGACGAAAAGGAAATCATCGAACAACTGCCCGCCGCGTTCCGTGCCATGAGCGAGCCGATGGTCAGCCATGACTGCATCGCCTTCTACCTGTTGTCACGGGAGGTGGCCAAACACTGCAAAGTCGTCCAGAGCGGCCAGGGCGCCGATGAACTGTTCGCCGGTTACCACTGGTATCCGCAAGTGGACGGCGCGAGTGATCCGTATGCCGCATACCGCGAAGCGTTTTTCGACCGCAGTTACGACGACTACGCCGCCACCGTGCAACCGAAATGGCTGACCGCGAATGACGCCGCCGGTGACTTCGTCAAAGCCCATTTCGCCCAGCCCGGTGCCGATGCGGCGGTGGACAAGGCCTTGCGTCTGGACAGCACGGTGATGCTGGTGGACGACCCGGTCAAACGGGTCGACAACATGACCATGGCCTGGGGCCTGGAAGCGCGCACGCCGTTTCTCGATTACCGCCTGGTGGAGCTGTCGGCACGGATTCCGGGGCGTTTCAAACTGCCGGACGGCGGCAAGCAAGTCTTGAAAGAAGCCGCGCGACAAGTGATTCCCAGTGAAGTGATCGACCGCAAGAAAGGTTACTTCCCGGTGCCGGGCCTCAAGCATTTGCAGGGCGATACGCTGGAATGGGTGCGCGAGCTGCTGCTCGATCCCAGCCAGGATCGCGGCCTGTTCAACCCCGCGATGCTCGACCGTCTGCTGACTGATCCACAGGGGCAATTGACACCGTTGCGCGGCTCGAAGCTGTGGCAACTGGCGGCCCTCAACCTGTGGCTCAGCGAACAAGGAATCTGACCGATGAAACCTCACGCCACGGCTTTCAGCCAACGCCTGTTGCGCGGCCAGTCGCCCTCCTACGAACGCTTGCAGGCACGTCTGGCCGAGGATGGCAGTGAACTCGGCGGGGCGCCGATTGCCGTGCATTGCGGCTGGGGGCGCTTGCTGATCGGCCACACCTTTGCCGATGCCGCGAGCCTGGCCGGGGAGTTGCTCAACGAGCAGCCCGGCGAACGGGACATTGCCCTGTACGTTGCCGCGCCCCAGCAAGTGCTGGGGCTGGAGCCGACGCAGCTGTTCCTCGACCCGTCCGATACCTTGCGCCTGTGGTTCAGCGACTACCGTCAGGCGACCCGGGTGTTTCGCGGTTTCCGCATTCGACGCGCGCAAAGCGATGCCGACTGGCAGGCGATCAATCAGCTGTATCAGGCCCGCGGCATGTTGCCGATCGATGCCACCCTGCTGACGCCGCGCCATCTGGGCGGCCCGGTGTACTGGCTGGCCGAAGACGAGGACAGCGGCGCGGTCATCGGCAGCGTCATGGGCCTCAACCACCACAAGGCCTTCAACGACCCGGAAAACGGCAGCAGCCTGTGGTGCCTGGCGGTCGACCCGCATTGTGCGCGGCCGGGTGTCGGTGAAGTGTTGGTGCGGCATTTGATCGAACACTTCATGAGTCGCGGGCTCGCCTGCCTCGACCTGTCGGTGCTGCACGACAACCGCCAGGCGAAAAACCTTTACGCCAAGCTCGGGTTTCGCAACCTGACGACCTTCGCCATCAAGCGCAAGAACGGCATCAATCAGCCGCTGTTTCTCGGGCCCGGCCCGGAAGCCGCGTTCAACCCCTACGCGCGGATCATTGTCGAAGAAGCACACCGTCGTGGCATCGATGTGCACGTCGATGACGCCGACGCCGGGATGTTCACCCTCAGCCATGGCGGGCGCCGGGTACGCTGCCGTGAATCCCTGAGCGACCTGACCAGCGCCGTCAGCATGACCCTGTGCCAGGACAAAAGCCTGACCCACAAAGTGCTCAAGGCAACGGGGTTGAACCTGCCGGCGCAGCAACTGGCGGGTAACGCCGATGACAATCTGGCCTTCCTCGATGAACACCAGCGCGTGGTGGTCAAGCCACTGGATGGTGAACAGGGCCAAGGGGTGGCGGTGGATTTGCGCACCATAGAGGAAGTGCAGCAAGCCATAGAAACCGCTCGCCACTTCGACAGCCGCGTGCTGCTGGAAAGTTTCCACGAGGGCCTGGACCTGCGCATTGTGGTGATCGGTTTTGAAGTGGTCGCCGCCGCCATTCGCCGGCCAGCCGAAGTGGTCGGCGACGGCCAACACTCCATCGGTGCATTGATCGAAGCCCAGAGCCGACGGCGACAGGCGGCCACGGGCGGCGAAAGCAAGATCCCGCAGGACCAGGAAACCCTGCGCACCTTGCGCGCCGCCGGATACGACTACAACAGCATTCTGCCGGCCGGTGAGCACCTGTTCGTACGGCGCACGGCGAATCTTCATACCGGCGGTGTGCTTGAGGATGTCACGGCGACCCTGCACCCGACGCTGGTGGACGCCGCCATCCGCGCGGCTCGGGCCCTGGATATTCCCATGGTCGGCCTCGACTTGATGGTGTCCGCCGCTGACCAGCCGGACTATGTGTTTATCGAAGCCAACGAACGGGCCGGGCTGGCCAACCACGAACCGCAGCCGACGGCGGAGCGGTTTGTGGATCTGTTGTTTCCGTACAGTCAGCCGGTGGTCTCTTAGTGATGCGTTGTCTGGGCTGATGCCATCGCGAGCAAGCTCGCTCCCACCTTTGATCGCATTTCCCTGTGGGAGCGAGCTTGCTCGCGATGGCGGCCTGACAGGCAAAACAAATCCCTCATCGAAACCATCGATGCGCTCAACTCATCAGGAGTTTCCATGACCAGCAAAATCCCCGAACCGGACCTCGGCTATCTGCAAAAAGTGCTGCTGGAAATGCTCGCCATTCCCAGCCCCACCGGGTTCACCGACACCATCGTGCGCTACGTCGCCGAACGTCTTGAAGAACTGGGCATTCCCTTCGAGCTGACCCGTCGCGGCACCATCCGCGCCACGCTCAAGGGCAAGAAGAACAGCCCCGACCGCGCCGTTTCCGCCCATCTGGACACCATTGGCGCGGCGGTGCGTACAGTAAAGGACAACGGCCGTCTGACCCTCGCGCCCGTCGGCTGCTGGTCCAGCCGCTTTGCCGAGGGCAGCCGGGTCAGCCTGTTTACCGACAATGGCGTGATCCGCGGCAGCGTCTTGCCGCTGATGGCTTCCGGGCACGCATTCAATACCGCCGTGGATGAGATGCCGATCAGTTGGGATCACATCGAATTGCGTCTGGACGCCTACTGCGCCACCCGTGCCGACTGCGAGTCGCAGGGCATCAGCGTCGGCGATTTCGTCGCCTTCGACCCGCTGCCGGAGTTCACCGAAAGCGGCCACATCAGCGCCCGTCACCTCGACGACAAGGCCGGGGTGGCCGCACTGCTGGCGGCGCTCAAGGCCATTGTCGACAGTGGTGAAGAACTGATGATCGACTGCCATCCGCTGTTCACCATCACCGAAGAAACCGGCAGCGGCGCGGCGGCGGCGCTGCCCTGGGACGTCAGTGAATTCGTCGGCATCGACATCGCGCCGGTCGCGCCTGGCCAACATTCCAGCGAGCATGCAGTGAGCATCGCGATGCAGGATTCCGGCGGGCCGTATGACTATCACCTGTCACGCCACCTCCTGCGCCTGGCCAGCGACAACGACTTGCCGGCACGCCGCGACCTGTTCCGCTACTACTTCAGCGACGCCCATTCAGCGGTGACCGCCGGCCACGACATTCGCACCGCCCTGCTCGCCTTCGGCTGCGATGCCACCCACGGTTACGAGCGCACCCACATCGACAGCCTCGCCGCCCTGAGCCGCCTGCTCGGTGCGTACATCCTCAGCCCGCCCGTGTTTGCCAGCGATGCACAACCGGCCAAAGGCTCACTGGACCGCTTCAGCCATCAGCTCGAACATGACACACAGATGGAAAGCGATACACGGGTGCCGTCGGTGGACAGCCTGGTGGGGCAGCGGTCGGAGAACTGATCCAGGATCTTCATTGCCTGGTGAACCGCTATCGCGAGCAAGCTCGTTCCCACACTCGACCGCATTCCCATGAAAGAACCCGGTCGCCTGTGGGAACGAGCTTGCTCGCGATGGCGTCAGAGCAGACGACATCAAACCCCAGGCTAGCCGATACCGGTCATTCGCCGTAGCATCGCACCATTGATCCAACCGAGGTGCCTATGCTGATCCCCCACGACCAACTTCAAGTCGACACCCTCACCCGCCTGATCGAGGATTTCGTGACCCGCGACGGCACGGACAATGGTGACGACACCCCCCTGGAAACCCGCGTACTGCGCGTGCGCCAGGCCTTGACCAAGGGTCAGGCATTGATTGTCTTCGACCCGGAAAGCGAGCAGTGCCAACTGATGCTCAAGCACGATGTGCCCAAGCACCTGTTCGACTGAAGTCTTCAGCGTCCCTTGGTTTTCGCCAGTTTGTTCTGGATGCGTTCGTAGATTTCACAGCGGTGCACATTGACGTCCTGAGGCGCTTCAACGCCAAAGCGGATGTTGCTTCCGTTGATCGCGAGAACGCGCACGGAAATGTTTTCACCGATGGAAATGGTTTCGCCCACAACGCGAGTGAGTACGAGCATGAGGAGTGTCCTTCAGGGGTTTCTGGCCCTTGAAGATGCCCGGCCCGCGGTACGCCTACAATGCTCCGACAGCAAACCAGACCGGACTGACAGCCCTTGACGCACACCACTTACGGAAAGGTCTGACAGACCGGTTGATTGTAGGACCGATCTGTCAGGACGCGGAGAATCGCGGCCCGAACAGAATGATGCTCGCGCCGATCACACACAGCGCCACGCCGAGCCAGTCCGAACCCAGCGGACGAATCCGCTCGACCACGGCCAGCCAGCCGATTGAGGCAATGATGTAGATGCCGCCGTAAGCGGCGTAGGCGCGGCCGGCGTAGGTGGCTTCGATCCGGGTCAGCAGCAGGGCGAACAGGGTCAGGCTCAGGAGCGCCGGCACCACCCACCACATGCTTTTACCCTGGCGCAGCCACATCCAGAAGGCAAAGCAACCGGCAATTTCGAACAGCGCGGCGACGAAAAACCACAGGTAATTAAGCATGCAAGCGTCTCGCGAGGATGGCCGATGGCGGCCACCCTAACCACAGCGTTGCCTGCGGGCAAGATCAGCTTGCGGATTGCCTGGCCTTGGTGCGCATTTTGTCGGCCATGGCGGTCATTTCGTTGTAGAGCAATTGCGGGTTCTTCTGCTTGATCGCCCAGGCCATGCGGCCCTGTTCGTGGGGCAGGATCATGAACTCGCCGGCGGCGACCTGCTGATAGATGTAGTCGGCGATGTCGGCGGCGCTGATGGGCGAGCTTTCCAGCAACTTGCCGACCTGGGCTTTCATGGCCGGGGTCGGGCCACGGAAGGAGTCCAGCAGGTTGGTCTGGAAGAACGACGGACACACCACATGCACGCCGACTTCCTGATGCGCCAGCTCGATCAGCAGGCTTTCGGACAACGCCACCACGCCCGCCTTGGCCACGTTGTAGTTGCTCATCGCCGGGCCTTGCATCAGCGCGGCCATGGACGCGATGTTAATGATCTTGCCTTTGCTTTTTTCCAGCAGTGGCAGGAAAGCCTTGCAGCCCTTGACCACGCCCATCAGGTTGATCGCGATCTGCCAGTCCCAGTCCTCCAGGGACAACTCACTGAAGAACCCGCCAGACGCTACACCCGCGTTATTGACGATGACATCGATGCCGCCGAGTTTGACCTCGCAGGCCTGGGCGAACGCTGTCAACTGGCTGTAATCGCGTACGTCGCAGCGCTGAATGAAACCGTCGCCGCCCGCTTCGCGGACCAGCTTGAGGGTTTCCTGCAAGCCGGGCTCGCTGACGTCCGACAAAGCCAGTTGCCAGCCTTCACGCGCCCAGCGCAGCGCGATTTCGCGACCCAGGCCAGAGCCTGCACCAGTGATCATCATGCGATTTTGCATAGCAGACAGCCTTGTTGTTCTTGGAAGATGCACCGAGTGTAGCGAAGGAAATTGCCCGACCCACGCTCCATCAGATTGCTGAATGGCCCGAGCAAACTGCGGGAGCGTCTGACGCAATCAAGGCAACTACAAAAAATAATAACCCGTGCGAAATACTTCAAAAAAACTTGGAATTTTCCTGCAAGCGCAACAGTCCGAATTTTTAAGCAGCTCGAATTTACTTCATTCCCGCTGACCTTGATTGGCATGGTCAATCCACTGCATTTTCGACAAGGAAATAGACATGGGCACAATACTGATCATCATTCTGATCCTGTTACTGATCGGTGGTTTACCGGTCTTCCCGCACTCCAGAAGTTGGGGTTACGGCCCGTCCGGTATCATCGGCGTCGTATTGGTGGTGCTGTTGATCCTGCTCTTGCTTGGCCGAATATAAGTATCCGCCAGGCAAAAAAAAGAGGCCCTTGAAGGGCCTCTTTTCTTGCGTCACAACTTAGTCCGGCTTGCCATCAACAACACCGGCGGTGTTGTCCAGCAGGCTCTTGGTCGCTGTTTGCAGGAACGCTTCGAGCTTGAGTTTCAACTCGGCGGTACGCGGCGCATCAGCAATGACTTCGGCGCGAGGGTTGGCACCCAATTCATACTGATACAACTTCGGCGCCATGTCCTTGTCCTTCGGCAGGACCAGAATCTGGTCCGCGGTGAGGACGGCCGTGGTCTGCTCACTGCCCGACGGCTTGATCACACCAATACCGGCGTCGCCTTGCGGCAGGTTGAGCAGGTCGCGTCCCCAGCACTGATGACGTACTTCGCCACCGATGCGGCCCATGATGGTCGGCACGATGTCGATCTGAGTGCCCACGGTGTGGTCACGCTGGCCGAACTTTTCCTGGATGCCCGGCGCGATCATCAGCATCGGCACGTTGAAGCGGCCCAGGTCCATTTCGGTGATCTGCCGTTCGTTACCAAAACCGTGGTCACCGACGACGACAAACAGGGTTTCCTTGAAGTACGGCTCCTTGCGGGCCTTTTCAAAGAACTGGCCCAGTGCCCAGTCCGAGTAACGCATGGCGGTCAGGTGTTCGTTCAGGTTGCCACGATCGGTCACGCGCTCGACCGGCAATGGCGTCGGCAAGGCGTAAGGCGTGTGGTTGGACAGGGTTTGCAGCAAGGCATAGAACGGCTTGCCGTTTTCCCGCGCCTTGAGCTCGACCAGGCCACGGTCGAACATGTCCTGGTCGGACACGCCCCAGGTCGGATCAGAGAACACCGGATTCACGAAATCGTTACGGCCGATGAAGTTGGTCATGCCCTGGTTGCTGAAGAAACCCGACTGGTTGTCCCAGGCGAAATCGCCGTTGTAGACATACACGTCGTCGAAGTCACGGGCGCTGAGCAACTGCGGCAGACCGGACAGCTTGTGGCTGCCTTCCGGGGTCTGCATCAGGTATTCGAAGCCCGGCAGGTTCGGGAAACAGGCCATGGTGGCGAACATGCCCTGGTGGGTATGGGTACCGTTGGAGAAGAAGCGGTCGAACAGCAAGCCTTCCTTCGACAGTTGGTCGAGGTACGGCGTGATGTTGCCTGGCCCACCCAGCGCACCCACCGAGTGACCGGCCATGCTTTCCATCAGGATCACGACGACGTTCTTGATCGGCAAGGTCTTGTCGGCTGGCGGGGTGTAATCGCGACGTACCGCCGCGGTCTCGCCATCCACCAGTTTGTCATCCGCCATCACCAGCATGTCACGCACCACTTGCTGGGCTTGTGGCTGTGGCAGCGTGGCTTTCCAGATATTGTCGCGATCCTCGGACATCCGGCTCTTGGCGGCGGCGACCAGAGAAAGCGTACCGTTGAGACCCAACTGGTTGGCGAAGTTGGAATCTGTGGTGTAGACATCACCCCAGCGCATCGGCGGGCCTTGGCGCAAGGTGCCACGGGCCGCGACGACGCAGATCAGCAGGCAAACCACGAACACGCCAATGCGTGCGTACCACGGCGCGACCTTGCGTGTGCCGATGCTGCCGCCACTGAACGGGCCACGAGGGCGGGTCGCACGGTCGGCGCCCTTGAATGCCATGCTCAGGATCACGGTACCCAGAGCCCACGCCAGCAGATAGCGGACCACCGGGAAACCATACCAAAGCATGCTGGCCACGGTTTTCGGGTCTTCCTTGACGTACTGGAAGACCAGGCCGTTGAGACGCTGGTGGAATTCACGATAGAAGTCCATCTCCATCAGGCCCAGGAACAGCGCGATGCTGGAGACCACTGTCAGCCAGAGTCGGAACAGCCCGCGTGCCGCCATGGCCCGGGCGCTGAACAAGGCCAGCAGCAACGGAATACTGAGATAGACCACCAGGCGCAGGTCGAAACGCAGACCGTTGGCGAATGCCTCGAGGAAGGTCGAAGCCGGTGTGTCGAGGATCATTGAGCTGTTGTAAGCCAGCAGCGCGACGCGCAGCAGACTGAACATGACCATCATGACCAGGGCACACAACAGCGTGTAGGCCAGATGCGATTTGACGGTCGGTTGCAGCAGGCGACTAGAAGCTCGCTGCTGACTCAGGGCGTCCGGGATTGCCATGTCGTTTTAGGACCCATTGGAAGTTGAAGTTTCAAAAATACAGCTGCGCCTTGCCCTCTTTTCGGCCCGTACCAGGCCTGGGGGTTTGCGCGGTGCGCAAATGTTGCACGATCAACGGCAGCATTGCCATTGATAACTACCCTCATCCCGAGTCTTTCATCCTGCATTCAGCCATACGCTGCGCGTTACGGGAGAGCCGGCGAATTGTCTTGGAGAGTGGGTGAAAATTTCGTGCAACGCATATCCGGAAACAAATTAAAACCTGAGCATCGTTCAAAAAAGCAAACGCCCCGATCGAGTCGGGGCGTCACGAAGTCACCTCAAAAGAGTGACACAATTACTTCTCGGCGCGTTCCTTGAGGGCTTTCAAGGTATTGAACGGGGCATCCACCACGAACTTGTTGGCCACCATCGACGGCACGCTGCCGCCCGGCTCTGTGTGCACCTGATAGGTCACTTCGATCTGGTCGCCCTTGGGTACGAACTTCCAGAAACCGTCGACCTTGGTGACCCGGACGAAGCCTTTTTCTTCAGGAATGTATTTCGGCACGCCTTCGAGCTTGCGGGTCAGGCTGCCATCGGCCCCTTCGATGGTGGTGATGTGCAACACCGAATCACGGGGAGTAACCGGCCACGGGGTGTTGAACTGAGTGTAGGTCCAGCTCTGCTCACCTTCGTGCTTGAGCAGCTTCTGGGTTTTGCATTCGTGAATCCAGGCGCAGGCTCCGGACACGTCGTCCTGCAACGCACGCAGCTTGGCCATGGTGGTCTTCATCAGCGTGACGCCCTGGTAGGCCTTGTAGTCGGAGCCGGCCACTTCACTCAGGGAGATCTTGATGCCGTCTTCGTCTTTCTTGACTTTCCAGTCTTCGGCCTGAGCCGCCGAGGTAGCTAGCACAACCGCCAAACCACACAACACAGCCATACGATGCAGCGAACCCATAGTCTTATTCCTTATTGTTGAAGTTCCGTTCGTAGAACACATCACGCCGCCGTCATTTGCTCCCACCAGCCAATCAACCGGATGGCTTCTTCGCTGCTGCTTCCGCACACCTCGGGGTCGGCCTCGAAGGCAGAACACACCGCCGGCCGTTCCGGCTGGCCGAAAATACTGCACAGGTTATCGGAGGAAAGTTGCAGGCAACGCTGCCCCGCGGCCTTGCCATTGGGCATACCGGGAATCGGTGAACTGATGGAAGGGGCAATGCAACAAGCGCCACAGCCCTCACGGCATTTCATGACGACAAGCTCCTCGCGACGAGCAATGTGTTAATGGACGGGGCACAGAGTACCCGTTAAAACAGTTGTTTTAAATTACCTGCGGGCGGGTTTTTCAACGCAAACGAACATGACCGGCCAGTCTCCGACAAAGCGTCTGGCCTGCGGCTCGCGGATCCTGACGGGGTTACTGCTTGAACTCGAAATCCAGTGCCGCGCCTTCGACCTCGTGGCGTTCTTCATTTCGCAGTTGCAGCTGCATTTCGTTGCTGAGCAGGCGGCCGTTGAGCTGGAACTCGCTGTTGCCGCTTTTGTCACCGAACATCTGGGGTAACAACGGTTCGCGCCTGACCAACGGCACCGTTCCGACCGGCTTGAGCTCTTGAACCATATCCTTGGGCAAGCTCAGATCCAGTTTGGTAGATGGAAGCTCAGTCTTTGCCACCTCGCTGGCCGGTTTCGATTTGGAGGCAATGGGCGGACGCTTTTTCACGGGCGTCGCCTGCTTACCGGCCACCGAGGCTTTTTTGACAGGTGCGGCTTCTATCGGTGCGACGTGGAAACTGCCGGTAGTCTGATCCTGCTCGGTAGCAGCCACGACGGATGCCGGCTGAATACTCGCAATCAGGCAGAGCAAAAGCCAGGCGGCAGGAAAAGTCGGTTTCATGTATCCAACGGTGGGTGCAAACGGCAGAGATGCATATGCTCGCCTGTTGCAGCCCACAAGACAAGCGCAGTCGCAGCCTGTTACAAACCGCCAGCCATCTCCTGGCAGAGTTGGGTGGCCAGCATGCCCAGGGTCATCAATGCACGCTCGGCCTCGCGGTTCCACGGGGTGCCGCAATTGAGCCGGATGCAGTGATTGAATTGCTCGGTATTACTGAAGATCAGTCCCGGCGCGATACTGATGCCCTGCTGCAATGCCCGCACGTGCAACTCTTGCGTGTTGACCCGCCCCGGCAGACTGACCCACAGAATGAAGCCGCCGGTAGGTCGGGTCATCTGCGTGCCTTCAGGAAAATACTGCTGCACGGCCAATTGGAAGGCACTGAGGTTTTTCCGGTACTCCTGACGGATGAAGCGCAAATGCCGGTCGTACCCGCCATTTTCCAGGTACGCGGCAATTCCCATCTGGGTCACGCTGCACGCGGAATGCGTACTGAAGGTCTGCAAGCGCTGGATTTCCTGCTGATACTTGCCGGCGATCATCCAGCCGATCCGCACGCCAGGCGACAGGGTCTTGGAGAAGCTCGAGCAATAGATCACCCGGTCCAGCCGATCGTAGGCCTTGAGAGACTTGGTGCGCCCCTGCTCGAACATCAGCTCACCGTAGATATCGTCTTCGACAATCTGGATATCGAAGTCCGACGCCAGGCGCAGCAATTGTTTCTGCCGCTCCTCCGGCATGGTGCCGCCCAACGGATTGCTCAGGCGGGTGGTCAGCACCAACGCCTTGATCGACCATTGGTTGGCCGCCAGTTGCAGGGCTTCCAGGCTCATGCCCGTGGCTGGGTCACTGGGGATCTCGATGACCTTGAGCCCCAACAGGTCGGCCAGTTGCAGCAACCCGTAATAGGTCGGCGACTCGGCCGCGATCAGATCGCCCGGACGGGTCAGCACACGCAAGGACATCTGCAGCGCATCGACGCAACCGTGGGTGATCACCACCTCCGACGGATCGACCACCACGCCGGCATCGCGCATGCGGATCGCCACCTGTCGGCGCAACGGCTCGAAACCAGGGCTGAACATGTAGCTGAAGGCCCGCGGGCTATGGAAACGGGTGACTTTGGCCAATTGCTGATGCAGTGCCCGCACCGGCAAATAGTCGACACTCGGCACCGCAGCGCCCAGCGGGAAGACACCTTCACGACGGGACTCGACCAGGACTTGCTGAATGATGCTGCTGCGGGTGACCAGGCCAGGGCGCTCGACCCGGGCGATGTCCGGCGTCGGCGCGGTGAGTGCCGGCGTCTGGTGCACGTAGTAACCCGACTGCGGCCGGGCGCGGATCAGCCCCTGATCCTCGAGATTGGCATACGCCTGCAACACCGTCGCATGGCTGACATTGAGCTGCGAGCTCATCTTGCGCACCGAAGGCACGCGCTCCCCCGGCTGATAGACCCCACGGCGGATGTCTTCGGCCAGTTGTTGAGCAATACGTTGATAGAGCAAAAGATTGGTCATGACGCAGCACTCGATTTCACGGGCATTTTATTCTTGTGTGAAACAATACCGGAACAGTTTAGAAGTGTACGGGGACAGTTGCCACAATAGTCGACCGTACAGTGCAGTGTCAGCAAAATCTGTACTGTTTTGTGCGGTAATCGGCAGGCATAAAAAAACCCGGCACTGCATGGCAGGCCGGGCTTTCCAGCGACGCAACCCTTAGCGGGCAGCGCCGAGCTGGCCCTTTTCGTCGGAAAACACAATTTCCACCCGACGATTCTGCGCCCGGCCCCGTTCCGACGCGTTCGCGTCCACCGGATACTCGTCGCCATAACCCTCGACCTGGATGCGCTTGTCGTCGATACCCAGGTCCATCAGCACGTCAGCCACCGATTGCGCGCGGTCGCGGGACAGCTTGAGGTTTTCCTGCTTGCCCCCGGTACTGTCCGTATAACCTTCGATCCGCACCACTCGCTTGGGGTTGAGTTGCAGGAACTGCACGATCTTCAACACCACACGGTTGGCCGACGGTTTCAATTCCGCTTCGCCGGTGTCGAACAGCATGTCGCCCAGGGTCATCACCAGACCGCGGTCGGTCTGGCTGGTCGTCAATGCCAGGATCTGCTCCTCGAGCCATTTGCCTTGCTGCTGCACGCTGAACAGTTTGGACTCGCGCAATGCCAGTTGCAGACGCTGCCGCTCCAGTTCGAGTTTTGCCGCTTGCTCTTCGTTGAGCACCTGATTGGTGTGCTCCCGGGCAATGGCGCTGTAGCGCTGGCTCAGGTAGGCGTAATGCACCACATCCGAACCGCTGCCCCAATAGCTGGACAGGCGATCGGCACGGGCCAGGGACTCACCGGCGCGAATCACGTCCTTGGGGGCGATTCGCAGCACATTGGAGTCTTCCTTGACCTTCTGAAAGTCGGCACCGGCCTGCTGCAACGCGGACTCGCTGTGCTGGCTGGCGCAGCCAAAGAGGCTCGCGCAGCCTGCCAGGATCAAACCGCCGAGGGCTTTGCTCTTGAGGCTCATTGGGCATCTCCCAGTTGCTTGCGCAGGCGGGCGATGCGGGTGTTGAGCACGTTCAACTGTTCCTCGCTCTTGGCCGTCAACACCTTGGCTTCAGCCAGGCGCGCATCGAGTTCGGCCTGTTCGGCCCGCATGCGTGCGTTTTTGAAGGATTGATCGGTCATGTTGCCCTTGGCGCGGTTGAACTTGTCTTCGGCCAGTTTCATTTCCGGCACATCGTCGGCGGTGGCGCCTACGGCTTTGGCCTGTTCGAGTGCCTGTTCGGTCAGGCGAATCTGTTCATTCGGCGCAGGATCGGTTGCACAACCCGCCAGGGCGGCAAAGGCCACGGCAGCGAAAAGAGGTCGAATACTCACTGAAAATCCTTACTGTTTTGGGGTACTGACGGGTTGTTGCGGTGGGCTTGGCTGTGGTTGTGAGCGTTGCGCTTTCCATCGCTCGATATTGCGCATCAGCACGGCCTCCGTCAGTCCGGACGCGGGCAATTCTGTCATCTTTTTGGCCAACTGTCCGCGCAACCACGGATCGTTGCACGCCGAGTCATGGGAAATCGCCAGGTACAGGCCAGGTTTGTCGACCGGTTGCGCGCGCGCGACCAGGTCAGCGGCCATGCCCAGTGTCTGTGCGGTCGCCATGCCCGAGTAACGCCCTGCCAGTACAAACTCGACCTCGCCCAACAGCAGTTTCTGAAAGGCCTGGGTCAGGTTGGACGTGCGCGTGAGGGTCAGTTGCTGTCCGGCAAAGGTGCTGAATTGCGGGGTCATTCGGGCCTTTTCCGACACGGCACCGGGATGGCCGTGCAGGTCCTGTGCTTCGTTGTAGACCAGTGTCGAGTCCTTGCGAGTCCAGACCAGGTAGTCGTTTTCCAGCAAGGCTGGATGGATGTAGTCCAGGGTCTCCAGTTCGCTGACGGTCAACGTCGCGTCCGCCAGCATGTCCATGCGCCCGCTGCGCACTTCGTCCAGGGCCTGGGCGCGTTTGCCGGCATAAAGCAGTTCGACCTTGAGCCCCAACTCCCCCGCCACTTGCTGCAGCAAATCGGCGCTGGCACCGATCAGGTATTTGGGATTGTGCGGGTCTTGCCACAGGTACGGCGGTGCGTCCGGGCTGCCGGTGACCACCAGCCGCTCGCATTTACCTGCGGCGACAGACAGCGTCGGCAATAGCGTCAATCCCAGCAAGCTCCAGACAAGGCGCAGATCCATGGCGACACACTCCACTCAAACTCGGTGATGCCCCCCTGTAGGAGCGAGCTTGCTCGCGATGGATTCAAAGGCACCGCGTTTATCCAGGATCAACGCGTCATCGTTAACGTCCATCGCGAGCAAGCTCGCTCCTACAGAATGAAGAGCAAAAAAAAGCCCGACCAAAAGGCCGGGCTCTTTATAAGTGAAGCAGCCGGATTAGACCAGCTTCTCCAGCTCAGGGATGGCTTCGAACAGGTCCGCCACCAGGCCGTAATCGGCCACCTGGAAGATCGGCGCTTCTTCGTCCTTGTTGATCGCAACGATCACTTTGGAGTCTTTCATGCCGGCCAGGTGCTGGATCGCGCCGGAGATACCGACGGCGATGTACAGCTGTGGAGCAACGATCTTGCCGGTCTGACCGACCTGCATGTCGTTGGGTACAAAACCTGCGTCGACCGCGGCGCGCGATGCACCGACGGCAGCGCCCAGCTTGTCGGCCAGGGCGTACAGGTGTTTGAAGTTGTCGCCGTTCTGCATGCCGCGACCGCCGGAAACGACGATCTTGGCAGCGGTCAGTTCCGGACGATCGGACTTGGCCAGTTCTTCGCCAACGAAGCTGGAGATGCCAGCGTCGTGGGCAGCGCCAACAGCTTCAACGGCAGCAGAGCCACCTTCAGCTGCAACCGGGTCGAAACCGGTGGCACGCACGGTGATCACCTTGACCGCAGCGTTCGACTGAACGGTAGCGATGGCGTTACCGGCATAGATCGGACGCTTGAAGGTGTCGGCGCTTTCTACCGAGATGATCTCGGAGATCTGGTCAACGTCCAGGGCAGCGGCAACGCGCGGCAGGATGTTTTTGCCGTTGGAAGTGGCGGCAGCCAGGATGTGGCTGTAGCCCTTGCCCAACTCTGCAACCAGAGGAGCGACGTTTTCCGGCAGCTGGTGCGCGTAGGCAGAGTTGTCAGCTACCAATACTTTGCTCACGCCAGCGATTTTCGCAGCGGCTTCAGCCACGGCACCAACACCCTGGCCAGCGACCAGAACGTGGATGTCGCCACCGATTTTGGCGGCAGCAGCAACGGTGTTCAGGGTGGCAGGAGCCACAACCTTGTTGTCGTGCTCAGCGATTACCAAGATAGTCATGATTAGATTACCTTCGCTTCGTTTTTCAGTTTCTCGACCAGTTCAGCCACCGACTTGACCTTGATACCCGCGCTGCGTGCAGCCGGCGCTTCGACTTTCAAAGTCTTGTTGGTGGAGGCGGTGGAAACGCCCAAAGCATCCGGAGTCAGCACTTCGAGAGGCTTCTTCTTGGCTTTCATGATGTTTGGCAGAGACGCATAGCGCGGCTCGTTCAAACGCAGGTCGGTGGTGACGATCGCCGGCAGTTTCAGGGAAACTGTCTGCGCGCCGCCGTCGATTTCACGGGTCACAGCTACGCTGTCGCCGCTGATTTCGACTTTCGAAGCGAACGTGCCCTGACCGTAGCCACTCAATGCAGCGAGCATCTGGCCAGTCTGGTTGTTGTCGCTGTCGATGGCCTGTTTGCCAAGGATCACCAGCTGAGGCTGTTCCTTGTCGACAACAGCTTTCAACAGTTTGGCAACAGCCAGGGAAGTCAGGTCTTCGGCGGACTCGACGAGGATGGCGCGGTCGGCACCCAGAGCCAGCGCGGTGCGCAGTTGCTCTTGAGCGGTGGACGGGCCTACGGAGACGACGACGATTTCAGTCGCAACACCCTTCTCTTTCAGGCGTACGGCTTCTTCCACGGCGATTTCGCAGAACGGGTTCATCGACATCTTGACGTTGGCAAGATCGACGCCGGAATTGTCCGCCTTGACGCGAACCTTGACGTTGTAATCCACAACGCGTTTGACAGCTACAAGAACCTTCATGGATTCCTCGTTACTCTCCGGTGAAAAGAAAGTCGCCTAGGCGAACCTGGCGGTTGATGCTCATCGGGCGCAAGGGCACCTCCAAAAACGCCGGCAAAGCTGTCAAGTGACCATCGCTCATGATCTGGATGACCGTTGGTCAGTGGTGACTGACGAGTCATTCAACATCGCGGCGTGTAAACTGCACATCAAACCCGCGCAGCGCATCACTCTCTACTGCCATCGCCCTGTCTTTAGAGGTGCTCTTGAAACCAACAGCCAGCCTACGGCGAGCGCAAAACCGCCCGTATCTTGACCGGAACGCCTATTCCGGTCAATACGCCAAAATGGCCGTTCATAAGGCGCGTGACTTTGATTTCTCTGGCTTTGAGCCAATTCAAACAAACGTTTGTATTGGACGCTGAGAGTGGTGTAGATATAATGCGCCACCAAAAGAGAAAGGTGGTCAATCGATTGTCCTCTTCCGGCGTTGCGCCGGAATTCATGGATGCGACACCCGACTTCCAAATTAGAAAAAAAACTGTTGAGCCTTGAGTAGGAGATAACCTGTGGAACGCGAATACATGGAATTCGACGTGGTCATCGTCGGTGCCGGCCCCGCTGGTCTTTCCGCCGCCTGCCGCTTGAAGCAGAAGGCCGCCGAAGCCGGTAAGGAAATCAGCGTCTGCGTGGTCGAAAAAGGCTCCGAAGTCGGTGCTCACATTCTGTCCGGCGCCGTGTTCGAACCACGGGCCCTGAACGAACTGTTCCCGAACTGGAAAGAACTCGGCGCGCCGCTGAACACGCCCGTCACCCGCGACGACATCTTCGTGCTCAAGAACGCTGAAAGCGCGCAGAAAATTCCAGACTTCTTTGTGCCCAAGACCATGCACAACGAAGGCAACTACATCATCTCCCTGGGCAACCTGTGCCGCTGGCTGGCCCAGCAGGCCGAGAACCTGGGCGTGGAAATCTACCCTGGCTTCGCCGCTCAGGAAGCGCTGATCGACGAAAACGGCGTGGTTCGCGGGATCATCACCGGCGACCTGGGCGTTGACCGCGAAGGCAACCCGAAGGAAGGCCTGTACACCCCGGGCATGGAACTGCGTGGCAAGTACACGCTGTTCGCCGAAGGTTGCCGTGGCCACATCGGCAAGCAACTGATCAAGCGCTTCAACCTGGACACTGACGCTGATGCCCAGCACTACGGCATCGGCCTGAAGGAAATCTGGGAAGTCGACCCGGCCAAGCATCAGCCAGGCCTGGTAGTGCACACCGCCGGTTGGCCGATGGACATCATGGGCACCGAGAACACCGGTGGCTCGTTCCTCTATCACCTGGAAAACAACCAGGTCGTGGTTGGCCTGATCGTCGACCTGTCCTACAGCAACACCTACCTGTCGCCGTTCGACGAGTTCCAGCGTCTCAAGCATCACCCGGTGCTTGCTCAGTACCTGGAAGGCGGCAAGCGCATCAGCTATGGCGCACGTGCCATCTGCAAGGGCGGCCTGAACTCGCTGCCGAAAATGGTGTTCAAGGGCGGCGCGCTGATCGGTTGCGACCTCGGCACCCTGAACTTCGCCAAGATCAAAGGCAGCCACACTGCGATGAAGTCCGGCATGCTCGCCGCTGAATCCGTGGCCGAGGCGCTGTTCGCCGAGAAGGACGGCACCGAAGAGCTGACCACTTACGTCGACGCGTTCAAGAAGAGCTGGCTCTACGAAGAACTGTTCGCCAGCCGCAACTTCGGCCCGGCAATCCACAAGTTCGGCGCCATCGTCGGCGGCGGTTTCAACTGGCTCGACCAGAACATCTTCGGCGGCAAACTGCCGTTCACCCTGCACGACACCAAGCCGGATTACGCTTGCCTCAAGCTCGCGGCCGACTGCAAGAAGATCGACTACCCGAAACCGGACGGCAAGCTCAGCTTCGACAAACTCAGCTCGGTGTTCATCTCCGGTACCAACCACGAAGAAGAGCAGCCATGCCACTTGAAGCTGGCCGACGCGAGCATCCCGATCAGCAAGAACCTGCCGCTGTACGACGAACCTGCCCAGCGTTACTGCCCGGCCGGCGTGTATGAAGTGATCACCAAGGAAGACGGCGAGAAGCGCTTCCAGATCAACGCCCAGAACTGCGTTCACTGCAAGACCTGCGACATCAAGGATCCTGCTCAGAACATCACCTGGGTGGCGCCGGAAGGTGCCGGCGGCCCGACTTACCCGAACATGTAAGCCGAACCGCTGAACATCAAGGCTCCCGAAACGGGGGCCTTTTTGTTGCGTGCGATTCAGGACATAACACCGCCCCCACAGGGGATCTATTACCAACTCAGGCAGCGCGTTCATCCCCGGGATTACGCTCGAAGTACCGCTTGTACTCGCGACTGAACTGCGACGTGCTCTGATACCCCACCCGATGCGCCACCTGCGCCACACCCAGCCCCTCCCCCACCAACAACTGCTGCGCCCGCAGCAGACGCAATCGCTTCAGGTACTGCACCGGTGACAACAAGGTGCTGCGCTTGAAATGCTCGTGAAAGGTCGACGCACTCATGTTGGCGCAACTGGCCAGGGTCTCGACATTCAACGGTTCGGTGTAATGCGCATGCAGATGACTGAGGGATGCCGCGATCCGGGCGAACTGCCCCTGCTGCTCAACCAGTGCCCGCAATACATCGGCTTGCGGACCGCGCAAAGCGACGAACAGCAACTCACGCAAACGCGCTTGCCCCATGATCTGGCATTCCAGCGGATCGTGCAGGCAACGCAGCAGCCGCTCGACACAACCGCGCATGGCGTCATCAAGCACTGCCGAGGTCATGGACTCCGGTGTTTGCGCCGGAATATGCCGCCCCGGCGCCAGGCCCATCGCCAACACCAACTCGCCCAGCATCACCCGGTCGATCGCGACGGAAACACCCAGCATCGGCCCGCTGGGCGCGGCAAAGGTTTCACACTCGAACGGCACCGGCAGCGCCTGAATCAGGTAATGCCCAGCACCATATTCCAGGGTGCGCGGCCCCAGGTACGCCAGTTTGCTGCCCTGGGCGATGATCACCAGGCTCGGCTCATAGATCTGCGGCCCACGGGCCACGTCGCAACTGGCCCGCAGAACCTGTACGCCCGGCAACGCAGTCGGGACGAAACCGTCGCGAGTGGACAGCGGCTCGATCAGCGAAACCAGGGTGGCATTGGCATCAAGGTAACGGGTCAACAGCATGGGGCTCTTCACAAAAAAGGTCACAAAAAAGGTCACGGAATAAGGGACGAAAGCATCATCGCAGGTCTGATTGCCAATGGGTTCGAACAGAGGCGGATGCCGGAGGAATAGGCATGACACCCGGAGGAATCGCCATGGCCGGTACAGGGGACGACGCCCAGAATGCGCCACCTCACCCGTCAGCGCTTTTGCGAGGTTCACCATGTACACCGCCATCGGATACGCCGCCCAGTCGGCCACCACTCCCCTCGCCCCCGTGAAATTCGAACGTCGCAGCCCAAGGCCTGACGACGTTGCCATCGAGATTCTCTACTGCGGCGTCTGCCATTCCGACATCCATCAGGCCCGCAACGAGTGGGGCATTGCCGTTTACCCGCTGATGCCTGGCCACGAAATCGTAGGCAAGGTGACCGCCGTAGGTGCGAGTGTCACCCAGCATAAAGTCGGCGATCTGGTCGGTGTCGGCTGCATGGTCGATTCCTGCCGCAGCTGCGAAGCCTGCCAGGCCAACCTCGAGCAATACTGCCTCGAAGGTCCGACCATGACCTACGCCACCCCGGACCGCGTGGATGGCAGCAACACCATGGGCGGCTACTCCAACAGCATCGTGGTCAGCGAGCACTTTGTGGTGCGTATCCCGGAAAAACTGCCCCTGGCCAGCGCCGCGCCGATCCTGTGCGCCGGCATCACCACCTACTCACCGCTCAAGCACTACGGCGTGAAGGCCGGTGACAAGGTCGGGATTCTCGGCATGGGCGGCCTGGGCCACATGGGCATCAAGTTCGCCAAGGCCATGGGCGCCGAGGTGACCTTGTTCACCCGTTCGGCGAGCAAGGCCGAAGAGGCTCGTCGCCAGGGCGCGGACCATGTGATCGTGTCCACCGATGACGCCCAGATGCAGGCTGCGGCCGGGCACTTCGATTTCCTGCTCGACACCATTCCGGTGCAGCACGACCTCAACCCTTACCTCGATACGCTGCGATTCGACGGCGTACATATCCTGGTGGGGTTGATCGAACCGGTGGAGCCACCGGTTCATGCCGCCAAACTGGTGTTGGGGCGTCGCGTGCTCGCCGGCTCGCTGATCGGCGGCATCGCAGAAACCCAGGAAGTGCTGGATTTCTGCGCCGAACACAACATCACCTGCGACATAGAGATGCTCGACATCCGCCAGATCAACGAGGCTTACGCCCGCATGATCGCCGGTGACGTGAAGTACCGCTTCGTCATCGACATGGCGACCTTGAAAATCTAAACCTTCAAGCCAAGCTCCGCCGACAGCCGGGCCGTGACCCCTTTGATCAGGGGAATCAGCTCGGCCATTTTTTCCAGCGGCATGTAAGGCACGGTACTGGCAATGCTGATGCCGGCGACGATACGCTTGCTGGCATCACGGATCGGAGCGGCCACACAGCGGATCGACGGTTCGTTGTCTTCCAGGTCGAACGCATAACCGCCGGCCACATACTCGACCATGCGCTGCTGAAACTGCTCCCAGGATTGCTCCGGGTGCTGCGGCCAGAACTGGTTTTTCCCACCCACCGGCAGGCTGACTTCGTACAGACGCTGCCACTCTTGCGGTGAATCATCGAGCATCAGCGCTTTGCCGATCCCGGTGCGCGCCAACGGCATGCGATGGCCGACCCGCGAACGCATTTCCGGGCCATTGCGCCCCGGATTCTTGTGCAGGTACAGCACTTCGTCGCCTTCACGGATCGCCAGGTGAATGGTGTCGCCGGTCAACGCCGACAACTCATCCAGGTACGGCCCGGCCAGGGTTACCAACGGCAGCTCTTCACGGGCCTGAAAGCCCAGTTCGATCAGTTTCGGCCCCAGCAAATAACCGACTTGCGGCACCACCCGCAGATAACGCTCGTCCACCAGGCAACTGGCCAGGCGATGGGTGGTGCTGCGCGTGGTGCCGATCAGCCGGGCGATTTCCTTGAGATCGCGGGCGCCGCTGGCCACGGCCTGGACCACACCCAACCCGCGAAGCAGGGTCTGGGTGCCGGTCGGCGCGGCGTCCTTGGCGATTTTTGGGGCGTCTTCCTGCATATCCAGCCTTTACCGTTGAGCGAGTGAACGGGCGGCATTATGGTCGCCCGCGTGCCACGACTACAACTTGATACGCTCGACCTTGCCCACCAGCAAGATGTAGGACAGTGCGCCAATCAGTGCCAGCACCGAGATGTAGGTGATCGCCGGGGCAAAAGAATCACCCGTCGCAAGGAAGCCGATCACGATAGGCGTGGCAATCGCCGACAGGTTGCCGATGAAGTTGAACACACCGCCGGTCAGCCCGAGCAAACGCGCCGGAGCCAAGGTCGATACCAGCGACCAGGTAATCGAAGCCAGGCCATTGCCGAAGAATGCCAGCGCGAGGAAGGCAATCACCAACGGCGTCGACTCGACAAAGTTGGCGCCGATGATCGAGGTGGAAATCAGCAGGCCGCTGATGATCGGCAACTTGCGGGCGAAACCTACCGTGTAACCGCGACGGATCAAAAAGTCCGAGAAGAAACCGGAACACAGCACACCGATAAACGCGGCGAGAAACGGCAGCGATGCCAACAGGCCGGACTTGATGAAGTCCATGCCGCGATACTTCACCAGGTAGGTCGGGAACCAGGTGAGGAAGAACCACAGTGTCGAGTTGAGGCAGAACTGCCCGAGGTAAATGCCCCAGAGCTTGCGCTTGGTCAGGACAATCCCCAGGTCGGTCCAGCTGAATTTGGCTTTGACCCTGGCCTGTTCGGCCTGGATATCCACCAGCCCGCCGCCCTCGCGGATCAAATCGATTTCCGCGTCATTGGCACCTTTGAAATCCCGTGGCTCGCGATACACCGCGTACCAGATCACCGCCCACACAATGCCCACCGCGCCAGTGGTGACGAACACCATGTGCCAGCCGAATTCGTGCTGCAGCCAGGCCAGCACCGGCGTCAGGAAGGCCAGACCGACAAATTGCCCAGAGGTATAGAAACCGATGGCCGTGGCACGCTCGCGCTCGGGGAACCAGGTGGTGACCACACGGCTGTTGATCGGGTACGCCGGCGCTTCCAGGGCGCCGACTGCCATGCGCAACACGAACAGCGCGATGAAGCTGCCGGCGAAGCCGAGCATCACCGTGGCCACCGACCACAACAGCAAGGCAACACTGTAAAGGATGCGCGGTGGCACGCGATCCACCAGCCAGCCGCCGGGGATTTGCATGGCCGCGTAGGTCCAGCCGAACGCAGAGAAGATCAGGCCGACGTGGATCGGGTCGATGCCCAGGTCACTGGTCAATGCCGGGGCAGCGATGGACAGGTTGCTGCGGTCCAGGTAGTTGATCACCACGGTGATGAACAACAGCACCATGATGAAAAAACGCTTGCGGCTGGGCGTCACCAACGACGCCTGCCCGGTGAGGGTTTGCGGTTGCATGGGGGGTGCCTCTTCTTATGGTTATTGAGGTCAATTTGAAACTTCGCGCAGACCCCTTGTAGGAGCGAGCCTGCTCGCGATAGCGGTGTGTCATTCAGCATTGATGTCGACTGACACACCATCGCGAGCAGGCTCGCTCCTACAGGGGATAGGTGGTGGATCAGAGATCACTCACCACTCGGCAAAACTGCCATCGGCATGGCGCCAGATCGGGTTGCGCCAGCGGTGGCCGATGGCGGCGCGTTCGATCACGTATTCCTCGTTGATCTCGATGCCCAGGCCCGGGCCGTTCGGGATTTTCACGAAGCCTTTGTCGTAGTCGAACACCCTTGGGTCTTTGACGTAGTCGAGCAGGTCGTTGCTCTCGTTGTAATGGATGCCCAGGCTCTGTTCCTGGATGAACGCGTTGTAGCAAACCGCGTCCAGTTGCAGGCACGCCGCCAGGGCAATCGGGCCCAACGGGCAATGCAGCGCCAGCGCCACGTCGTAGGCTTCGGCCATGTTGGCGATCTTGCGGGTCTCGGTGATGCCACCGGCGTGGGAGGCATCCGGCTGGATGATGTCGACATAACCTTCGCTGAGCACGCGCTTGAAATCCCAGCGCGAGAACAGCCGTTCGCCCAGGGCAATCGGCGTACTGGTCAGCGGCGCCAACTCTTTGAGCGCTTCGTAGTTTTCGCTCAGCACCGGCTCTTCGATGAACATCAGCTTGTACGGATCAAGCTCCTTCATCAGTACCTTGGCCATGGGCTTGTGCACCCTGCCATGGAAGTCCACGCCTATGCCGACGTTCGGGCCGACGGCATCGCGCACGGCAGCGACGTTGGCCAGGGCCTGGTCGACCTTGTCGAAGGTATCGAGGAATTGCAGCTCTTCGGTGCCGTTCATTTTCACCGCGGTAAAACCACGCTCGACCGCTTCTTTCGCCGCACGCGCGGTGTCCGCTGGACGGTCACCGCCGATCCACGAGTACACACGAATCTTGTCCCGCACCTGGCCACCCAGCAGATCGCTGACCGACACGCCCAGCGCCTTGCCCTTGATGTCCCACAAGGCCTGATCGATACCGGCCAGAGCGCTCATGTGGATCGCGCCGCCACGGTAGAAGCCGCCGCGATAGAGCACGGTCCAGATGTCTTCGATGTTGCGTGGGTCTTTACCGATCAGGTAGTCGGACAATTCTTCAACGGCAGCGGCAACGGTGTGGGCGCGGCCTTCGACCACGGGCTCACCCCAACCGGTGACGCCCTCGTCGGTTTCGACTTTGAGGAAGCACCAGCGCGGCGGAACGATGAAGGTGGTCAGTTTGGTGATTTTCATCTTTTGGCTCTCTTATTAGATGCAGCGCGCTCGGCGCTCAATGAAGTCTTAGCGAAGGGCTTTCCAGGCAGCGACGTAGGCCTCGGCATTGGCCGCCACTTGCGTAGGCGTCATGCCCGGTTTGAACAGGCCGGAACCGAGGCCGAAACCTTTGACGCCGGCGTCGATGAACGACTGCATGTTGTCTGGCGTGATCCCGCCAACCGGCGCCAGCAGGGTTCCGGCAGGCAATACGGCGAGCCAGGCTTTGACGACTGCCGGCCCCATCTGCTCGGCCGGAAACAGCTTCAGCACATCCGCGCCTTCAGCCAGTGCCGTGAAGGCTTCGGTCGGCGTGGCGACACCCGGCGACAGGTACAGCCCTGCCGCTTTCGCCGCGCGCAAGACCTTCGGATCGCTATGGGGCATGACGATCACCTGGCCGCCCGCGGCTTTCACTTGCTCGACCTGCTCCGGCGTCAACACCGTACCGGCACCGATCAGGCAATCGGCGGGCAAGGTACTGCGCAGGATGCGAATACTTTCGTACGGTTCAGGGGAATTGAGCGGCACTTCGATGACGCGAAATCCGGCGGCGTACAGGACTTCGCCGATGGCCGCCGCTTCCTGCGGACGCAGGCCACGCAGGATCGCGATCAGGCCGTTTTGCGCCAGGGCTTGTTTGAGCATGTCAGGACTCCAGTCAGGTTTAACGGGATGCGGTGCACGTGACCAGGCCGGCAGCCAGCGCCAGTTGCCACAACCCGCGTTCGGTGGCCTGATCGGCCAGAGTCACCCGGGCAAAACCGCAGGCGTCGAGCGCACGGCTGTAGCGGGCACAGAGTTGGGTGTTGCCGATGAGAATGATCGAAGGCAGATGCACACTGTTGCGTCGGCGCCGCTGGACATTGGCCACGGCCGTCAACTCGTGGCCGATCAGCAGGCCGGACAGATAGTCCGCCTGGGCGATTGCGCTCAACTCGCCGGTCAGCCCGAGACTGCGGGCGCTGAACATCGTCGACAGCAGGCCGATTTCACCGTGCGCCGACAACGCGACCTTCACGCCGCGATCAAACGCATCGCCATCGAAAGACGCGCCACATTGTTGGGTGCGTCCGAGAATGCTGTGTTGACTGAGCACGGCGAAGACTTCGCCGGTCATGAAAGTGTCGAAGTGCACGATGCAGCCGCCGGCCACTTCCACCCATTTCGAATGGCTGCCCGGCAGGCCGATCAGCAGATCAGCGCCCGCCTCGCTCGTCAGGTTTTGCAGCACGCCGAGTACCTGGGTTTCCTCGCCGCGCATCACGTTCGGCAAAGGCGAACGCTCGATGACGCCGGGCACGATGTGCACATCGACGCCGCGCCGGCTGCGAACGGTTTGCAAGGAAGTACCGAGCGTGGCGACGTTCGCCGGCGTGTCCCGGTAGGCCGCTTCGCTCCAACCCTGGGCGCTGCCGACCATGCCGCAGGCAATCACCGGCAAATCCGGCTGGGCGTCGAGCCAGTCGCCACAAGCCTCATCGAAGGCCAGTTCGAAACCATCGGCGCATTCCCGGCCGCCAATGATTCGCGGCGCTTTCGGCAGCTGCATGATCCCCGACGACAGCGAACGCTGTTCGAGCACTTGCCCGCCTTCGGCCAGTTTGTAAGCACGTAATGAGGTTGTCCCCCAGTCGAGCGCGATCAATTGCGCCTGCATCGCTTCACCTGTTTTGGTTTTTGGCAGTGAGTGAGCGGGACTATAAACCTGTGACGGGACAAATCTCAATATATAAATATCAATCCCACATTATGAGACAAGACAAAAAAATCGCAGCCCGAAGGCTGCGATCTTTTGGAAGCGATCAGTTACCCGCTGCAAAATCCCGCAACACCGCCCCATCCATCCGATAGCGCACCCACTCCTCCTGCGGCTGCGCGCCCAGGGATTTGTAGAAATCGATGGCCGGCGTATTCCACTCCAGCACGCTCCACTCGAAACGGCCGCAGTCGTTGGCGCAGGCGATTTTCGCCAGATGCCGCAACAGGGTCTTGCCCGCGCCACCGCCGCGTTGTTCCGGGGTGATGTAGAGGTCTTCGAGGTACAGGCAGTTGCTGCCAAGCCAGGTGGAATAGCTGAAGAAGAACACCGCGAAACCGATGGGTGCACCCTCGCGCAGGCAGATCAGGCCATGGGCTGTGGCGCCTTCGCTGAACAGGCTGCGCTCGATATCGGCAACGCTGGCGATGACTTCATGGCGGGCACGTTCGTAGTCGGCCAGTTCAGTGATGAACGCGAGGATTTGCGGTGCGTCACTGGGGGTCGCCGGGCGGATTTCGATCGTCATGGACGTGCCTTGTCAAAAGTGGAAAACGCCATACTAAGTCGGCGCGGTATTTGTGGCGAGGGAACTGTCCCAACACCTGTAGGAGCGAGCTCGCTCGCGATGGTCGTTAACGATAACGCGTGCTTTCTGGATACATGTGGTGTTCTCGGGGTCATCGCGAGCAAGCTCGCTCCTACAAAGGGGGTTTACTCCGGCCGGCACTAACCCTGGAATCGATAACCTCGGACCTAATATTCGGGGTCTGCGTGGTTAGATAGACGCGCTGCTCATTTATCCGGTCAAGGAACCGCGTCATGCCCACCGCAACACCCCCAGTTTCAAACAAGCTGTTCGGCCTTTTTTGCCTCGCCAGTTACCTGTTGTCATTGTCCTACGGCTCGACGTTTCTGCTGTCGTTGCTGATTGGTTCTCGCGGCGGTAACGAACACGACGCCGGAAGTGTGATTTCGGCGGCAATGCTGAGCACCTTTGCAGCGGTGATTGTTTCCGGTCATTTGTCCGACCTGCTCGGTGCCGCCCGCTCGGTGGCGCTGTTCGGTGTATTGCTGGTAGCGGCCAGCCTGGGCTTCGCCCTGACCCCGGGCTTCGGTCATCTGCTGTTGTTTTTCGGCCTGCTGCTGGGCTTGGGCTGGGGCGTGTTCTACACCCTGGGGCCGATCATCGTGGCGAGCCTGGTGACACCCGCGCAGCGCGCCAGATACTTCGCCCTGTTGTCCGGCAGCATGATGACCGGGATCGGCAGCGGCCCTTTGCTCGGCCGCGCGGCGAGTGCGCTTGGCTATCCGGTGACCGCGGCGTTTTACCTGGCGGCGCTGGCCAGCCTGATCGGCGTATTGCTGTTCTGGCGCCTGGATCGACAACTGAAACCGGCGCCCGCGCAATCTGGCAGCGTGTCGCGAATTTCCTGGCGTGCAGCGGGTCAGGTGCTGTCGTCCAGGGCCGTTTTCCCGATCATCATGGTTGGTCTCGGCGGCTGCGTGTTCGGTGGTCTGTCGAGCTTTCAAACCAGTTATGCCGCAGCGCGCTCGCTCGACTATTCGCTGTTCTTCCTCGGCTTCATGAGCGCGGCGATCAGCGGCCGCATGCTGGTTGCCGGTTTCGTGGTCAAGCGCGATCCATTGCGTGCATCGTGCCTGCTTTCGGGGCTGATGCTGGCATCGATCGTGATGTTCGGTGCTGTCGTCGACAGCAGCGTCAGCTACGTGCTCGCGGCGGTGATGCTCGGGATCGGTTACGGCCTGACCTACTCGGTGATCAACGGCCTGGCCGCCAATGAAGCGCCGAACGGCACCACCGCACAATCCTTGCTGCTGTTCAGCCTGTCGTACTTCATCGGCGTGTTCGGATTTCCATTGCTGGCAGGGAAAATCATCGTCGAGCAAGGCATGCCCACGCTGTTGCTCACGGTGTTGGCGGTTGCCTCGCTCAACTGGCTGATCACCGTGGGCCGCTTGATCTGGCGTAGAGCCACAGCGGTCAGGGCACTGCAGGAGGCCTGAGCCGTTCGTCGCTGACTATGCACCCATCCGGATCGAGGGCGGACTAATCAGGTAAGGACTCTACTCGCTGGAGACACCACCATGACCCTGTCCAGGTTGACCGCCCTCGTTCTCACTGCCCTTTTATCCGCCGCCTCCTTCGCCGGAACCATCGGCTCGAGCACCGGCCCGACCAATCCGGTGGAAAAACCCAGGGCTCCCGCCATCCAGAGTGCCCCCGGCATGAACACCGATGGCACGACGATCGACCATAACCTGCCGCCCGCCACCGGCACCGACCCGCGGATTCAAGGCAACGACGCGGGACGTCAGGGCGGGACGAACCTGCCGGACAAAAAAACACCCGGCAGTGGTGGCCTCGGTTCAAGCACCACCGAGGACGAGGAAAGCCATTTGAGCCAGTAATGAAGCCAGTCCGTCATCGCGAGCAAGCCCGCACACAGGTGTAATGGGGTGTCAGCGCTGTTTCAGGCGGTCAATCACGACGGCCAGAAGCAAAATCGAACCCCGGATCACATACTGATAAAACGTATCGATGTTCTTCAGGTTCATCGCATTTTCGATGATCGCCAGAATCAACACCCCGGCGATCACGTGCCGGATCATGCCGATCCCGCCACTCAACGACACCCCGCCCAGCACGCAGGCCGAGATCACCGTCAGCTCGAAACCCTGTCCGATCATTGGCTGGCCGGAGGTCATGCGCGAGGCCAGGATCACCCCGGCCAATGCACCGATCACACCGTGCACGGCGAAGATGATGATCTTGGTCCGGTCGACATTCACACCGGCCAGCAGCGCCGCTTCCTGGTTGCCGCCGATGGCCATGGTGTTGCGCCCGTAGGTGGTGTAGTTCAGCAGCCAGCCGAAGAACAGGAAGCAGACGATGGTGATCAGGATCGGTACCGGCACGCCAAACATCTGGCCGTTACCGAACACAAAGAACGATTCCTGGGACACCCCCACCGCTTTGCCGTTGGCGAAGATGTAGGCCAGACCGCGCACGATCTGCATGGTCGCCAGCGTGGTGATCAGCGCATTGACCCGCAGCTTGGCGATCACTATCCCGTTGATCAACCCGACGATCAGGCCCATCACCAGCGCCGCACAGACACCGAGAAACACGCTGTTGGTGTCGCGCATCACCACCGCCGCGACCACCCCGGCACAGGCAATCACCGAGCCCACCGACAAGTCGAAATGCCCGGACGCCAGGCAATACAACATGGTGCAGGCAGCAATGCCGGTGGTGGAAATCGCCAGGCCCAGGCCACGCATGTTCAGCGGTGAAAGGAAGTTGTCGATCAGCAAGGTACAGGCGACAAAGATGCCGACCGCCGCCAGCAGCATCACCCAGTCATCAAGGAAGCGCCGCAGGTCCAGCGGTTTGCGCGTGGTCGGCAGGGTGTTGTTTTGGGTTGTCATCATAGTCACCTCTCAGTTCGCCACGCCGTCGGCGCGTTGGCGCGGCAAAGCCAGTTGCAGCAGGTTGGATTCGTTGGCCTGTTCGCGGCTCAGCTCGCCACGCAGGGCGCCTTCGCACAGCACCAGGATGCGGTCGGAAATGCCCATGACTTCCATCAAGTCGCTGGACACCACAATCACCGCGATCCCCTCGGCTGCCAGGTTATGGATGATCTGGTAGATCTCGGCCTTGGCACCGATGTCGATGCCGCGTGTGGGTTCGTCGAGCAGCAGCACTTTCATCGGCATCGACAGCCAGCGGCCGAGAATGGCCTTCTGCTGATTGCCACCGGACAGGTACATGATTTTCTGCGCCGCGTTGGGCGTCTTCACTTTCAACGCCTTGATCTGCTGCTCGGCGTTGTCCTTCTCCCACAGGCCACGCAACAGGCAACCGAAGGTGGAGTGGGCGCCTCGGGCGCTGATGTTGATGTTCTCCGCGACGCTGGCCAGCGGCAGGATGCCTTCCTTCTTGCGGTCCTCGGGGCACAACAGGATCCCGGCGGCAATCGCGTCCCGGGGTGAACGCAGCTTCAGTTCATGGCCTCGAAGTTTCAGCTGTCCGGCGCTGTGGCGCGCCAGGCCACTGAGCAGGCGCAACAGCTCGGTGCGACCGGCCCCGACCAGCCCGAACAGCCCGAGGATTTCGCCTTTGTGCACCTCGAAACTCACTGGCTCACGCAACCCCGGCCCGAGCAGTCCGTCGACCTTGAGTGCCACCGCGCCGCGCTGGCGCGGGCGGTAATTGTAGATGTCCTGGATGTCGCGTCCGACCATGCAGGTGACCAGTTGATCGTGGGTCAGTTGGCTCATGTCATCGAACGTGCGCACGTAGCGCCCGTCCTTGAACACCGTCACCGCGTTGCAGATGCGGAACACTTCTTCCATGCGATGGGAGACATAGAGCACCACTTTGCCTTCGTCCCGCAGCCGGCCGATGATTGCCATCAAGCGGTCGATCTCCCTTGCCGAAAGGCTGCTGGTGGGTTCGTCGAAGGCAATCACGTGGGCGCCACGGGACAAAGCCTTGGCGATTTCCACCAGTTGCCGCTGGCCGAGGGACAGGCGCCCGACTTTTTCCTGCGGGTCGATTTCATCGGCCAGGCCTTTGAGGCAGGCCAGTGCCTGCTGGCGCAGAGTGCTGCGATTGATCAGGCCGAAACTGGCTGGCAGATGCCCGAGAAACAGGTTCTCGGCCACGGTCATTTCCGGCACCAGATGCAGCTCCTGGTGGATCACCGCGACGCCACTGCCGATGCTGTCGGCGGTGGACTTGAAGTCCATCGTCCGCTCGCCGATCTGTAAGGCACCGCTGCAAGGCGTGTAGGCCCCGCCGAGAATTTTCAGCAGCGTCGACTTGCCAGCGCCGTTCTCGCCCATCAAGGCGTGAACCTGTCCCGGATGGGCGACGAAGCTGATGTTGTCCAGCGCCTTCACCCCGGGAAAGGTCTTGCCGATCCCGTTGAAGCGCAAGCTGCCGGTAAGGCTGTGTTCGTGTTGGATTGTTTGCGCGTGCATAACCACCTCTTCACACCGATCAGGCAACCCCGCCGCCGAGGCCGCCGCTGAAGTCAAACGGCCGTCAGTTCCACAGGCCGATCTTTTCCAGTTCCTGCTTGAAGTTGTCGCGAGTGATCAGCGTCACGTCATCCATGGCGGTGTACTTCGCCGGTTCTTTGCCGGTGGTAACCCACTCGTACATCATGCTGGCGGTGTTGTAGCCCTCGATGTGCGGGCTCGGCAGCATCGAGCCGTAGAAGCCGCTGTCGGGTTTCTTCAGCTCGCCGATGGCGTCGGTACCGTTGATGCCGATGCCGATCACGTTGGCTGCGGCGAAACCGGCGCTCTCGGTGGCGCGCACACCGCCGAGGACGGTGTTGTCGTTCATGCCGCCGATGATCAGGTTTTTCGCCGCCCCTGGCAGTTTCACCAGGGCCGAGTTGGTGGCGTCCATGCTGCCCGGCACGTCGAGGGTCTTGAGGGCCGCGAACAGGATGTGGTCTTTCGGCATGCCGGCATCCTGCAGCGCTTTCACCGAACCGTCGGTGCGCTTCTTGCCGGTGTCGAGTTCGTTGTAGGTGTTGATCACCGCATAGGTGTCTTTCCAGTCCCAGCCGCGTTTCTTCGCTTCGGTCGCCATGGCATTGCCTTGTTTCTGGCCGACTTCGAAAGCGGCCATGCCGAGGTACGGCACGTCTTCCATGAACTTGCCGCTGGCATCGACGAAACGGTCATCGACGGCGATCACTTTCAACCCGTTGAGTTTGGCCTTGGCCATGATCGCCGGGCCAAGGGACACGTCCGGCGGGCAGATCACGAACCCCTTGGCGCCATTGGCCGCGAGGCTGTCGATGGCTGAAAGGGTTTTCTCACCGTCGGGCACAGCGATCTTGATCAGGGTGAAGCCTTTCTCTTTCGCGGCCTTTTCGGCAAAGGCCCACTCGGTCTGGAACCAGGGTTCTTCGGCCTGCTTGACCAGGAAACCGATCTTCACTTCCTCGACTGCCAGCAGCGTGTTGCTCAGGCTGAACGCCGAGACCGCCAACGCGGCACAGCACAGGGAACGGATAGCATGACGACGATTCATAAGCTGACTCCTTGTTATTTTTCTTGAGCACTCGTTGAAAGCGTTCTTTGTTAACCAACGGGCGGTAAAAACATACTGCCAATAGTCATATCGTATGATGATTGGATTTCAGGCGAAGCAAGGCGCCGGAAAGCCCGATCACTCAGTCGTGGTACATCACCGAGCGACCACCATCGATGGTGATGCACGAGGCATTGATGAACGGCGCTTCATCACTGGCCAGGAACACGGCGGTCATTGCCACTTCGATCGGCTGCCCGATACGGCGCGGCGGGTGCAGGTCAAACGCGCGCTGGCGTTCGGCGTGGGGGTCGGCAAAACCGTTCCAGTAATCGACGTTCAACTGGGTTTCGATGTAGCCCGGCGCAATCGCGTTGACGCGCACACCCTTGGGCGCATATTCGATGCCCAGCGCGCGGGTCAGGCCGAGCAGGCCATGCTTGGCCACCGGGTACGGGAAGCAGCCAGGAATGATGTGGGTGGAATGGGTGGACGCGATATTGATGATGCTGCCGATGCCCTGCTCGATCATCTGCGGCAGCACCGCCTTGCAACCGTACCAGGCACCATCGAGGTCGATGGCAAAGCAGCGACGCCAGTCTTCCTCGGTCATTTCCAGCGGATCGCGGAATACGTTGACCCCGGCGCAGTTGACCAGCACATCGATCCGGCCGTGCAGGTCGATCGCCAGCCGGGCCATGGCGTGCAGGTCCTGCTGACGCGACACGTCGGCCTTGATCGCCACCACATCGGCGCCCTGGTCTCGCCAATGCGCCGCGACTTTCTCGACTTTCTCGCCCTGAATGTCGCTGATGATCAGCCTGGCCTGCTGGGACGCGAAGGTCGCCACAATCGCTTCGCCAATACCCTGGGCGGCACCGGTCAGCAAGACGACCTTGTTTTTCAGGCGTTCGCCCTTGGGCGGTTCGGGCACCGGTGGCAATGACAGTGGTTCAGCCATGGATCAAGACTCCTGTTTGAAAACACGACGAAAACCGGGCATCTGTCGATGTCCGGTCAAAAGGCGCTGGGTAGGAAACAGGTGTGTGCGAAAACGTTTCAGCCTGGAAACGTTCTGAGGCACAGGCTCCGCAAGGGAGCACGGGGGAACTTCGCTGCATCACTTCACCTGTTTTGTTTTTTTAAGTGTGAGTGCATGTAACTGGTGAGGCCGACTATAAACCTGGCCTGCAATAAATCTCAATATATATATTTACATCCCATATTTTGGGATTTAACCAGCAAAGCGCGTGCAATGTTTTCCTGGCACATCCACTGCGATCGACAACACAGCCCCATCCAACGGATGGCCCAGCGGACTGGCCGCGCTGGTGATGTACAGGGTTTTGAGGTCTGAACCGCCGAACACGCAACTGGTGGGACGACTGACCGGCAGTTCAATGATCCGATCGACTTTGCCGTCCGGACTCAACCTGAGTAGGCACTTGCCGTCCCAACGGGCATTCCAGATAAAACCTTCGGCATCCATCGCTGAACCATCCGGGCCGCCACGCCCGTGCGGACCAAACCAGACCTGCGGCGCATCGAGGGCTCCGTCGGTACGGATGAAATGTCGATACAAGGTGCCGTCGAAGCTGTCGCCGAAATACACGCTGGTGGCGTCATCGCTCCACAGCAGCGTGTTGGGAATGCCCAGATTGCGCAGCAACGGCGCAACTCGCCCGGCGCGATCGATGCGGAACAGTCCACCGGAACGGTGGACGATGGGCAGGTCTTCGCCGTTTGCGCCGATGTTGTTTTGCATGGTGCCGAGCCAGAGCCGGCCTTGGGCGTCGCAACGGGCTTCATTGGGGCGGTTGCCCGGTTGCGGATCGGCAACGCAAAACAGTGTCAGGCGCGGCGCCAGACCCGGTGAGTCGAGATCGAGCCGATACACGCCGCTGCTCAATGCCACCAGGGCATCGCCGCTTTCGCAGGGAATGAACGCCGACACGTGCTCCGGCATCTGCCAGATTTGCACGTTGGCGCCGATCAACCGCAACGCCTGCTTACCGGCGATATCCACCCAATACAGGGCTTGGGTGGGCGCATCCCAGAACGGGCCTTCGCCCAGTTGTGCCCGATGCTCGGTCACCGCAGTCCACGCCATGAAACCTCCTGCGTTGTTCTTGTTTTTATTGTGTAGGAGCCAGCTTGCTCGCGAAGGTGTGCCAGTCGACCTGGTGGTAGCTGATACACCATCGCGAGCAAGCTCGCTCCTACAGTGGTTCGAGCTGTCAGCTGGCTTTTTTATCGGCCATGACTTGCGGGTAGTAACGCTTGATCGCAAGGTCCGCGTTATCGATCAGGGTCATGCAGGCCCAGACACCCCGGGCGGTATCCCGGGCCGCGATAGCCTCGGCCAGGTCCCGGTGAATCGGCAGGGTGCGACGCAGTTCATCCGGGTCGGCGGCGGACACTTCAAAGGCCACCGCCAGCAACGCGCCGAGGGCGGGAACCATTTGTTCAATGAATTGATTGTGGCTGGCGGCGAGGATGCACTCGTGAAAGAACTGGTCGGCACGGTTGTAATCGATGCCGCTGTCCACCGCCCGTTCCAGCGCGTTGCAGGCCAACAGGATCTCGTTCACCTGTTCGCCGGTTGCGCGCTCGCAGGCCCAGCGCACGGCCATCGGTTCGATGGTGCGGCGCAGGTCGAGCAGATCGTCGACGAAGTTTTCCGGTAAGCCGCTACGCGACAACCAGCCAACGACTTGTGGATCGAAGAGGTTCCAGCGCCGCACTGGCAATACCCGCGTGCCGACTTTCGGCCCGACCTCAAGCATGCCTTTGGCAACCAGGGTCTTGATGGCTTCACGGATGACCGTGCGGCTCACGCCGAGTTGTTCGCCGAGGTCGGCTTCGACCTTGAGTGACTCACCTGGCTTGACCTGCCCCGTGGCGAGCCAGCAACCCAGCCAGTCAACCGTCGATGCATGAAAGCTGCTGGACATGGACACCTCAATGCCGTTCGCAATGGAGGCCCACGCTAATCATCATATGATTGGATGTCAATTTGATTTTTTGAGTGTTCGCAGAAACCCCTGTGGGAGCGAGCTTGCTCCCACAGGGTTATGGGTCAGGGTTCGAGACCGATGGGGAAGAACTCGCCGCCACTCCATACACCGAGCCAGCGCTGGCCGTCGATCTCGCGACTCACCGCCAGCTCCACCAATTGATAGAACACGTTGCGATGGATCAACGCTTCGAGATTGCTGCGCACATGCACGTAAGGGGCAGGCTCTTGCGTTAGCGGGTCGATGACCACACGCAGGAGGTGCTCGGCGCCGGCCTCGGTGGTTTCATCGACGTTGGTGGTAAAGCGCAACACCTGCGCCTCGCCCTCGCCTTCCACGTCCACCGCAATCGCCACGAACGGCGCATCGTCGACCTTGATCCCGACCTTTTCCACCGGTGTGATCAGGAAATAATCATCGCCGTCGCGGCGAATGATAGTGGAGAACAGTTTGACCATCGGCTTGCGCCCGATCGGCGTGCCCAGGTAATACCAGGCGCCGTCCCGGGCGATGCGCATGTCGATGTCGCCGCAGAAATCGGGATTCCACAGGTGCACCGGCGGCAAGCCTTTGGTCTTGGGGATTTGCCCCAGCAAGTCGTTGGCTTTTTGCGGGCCACTCATGGCGTTCTCCTTGAAATTACTGGTCGCTGAGCCCCAGCAGGCTGCGCGCGTATTGTTCCAGCGGCGGGCCCATCAGGTCTTCGGGTTTTTTATCGTGGAACGTCAGTAAACCGCCACGACTCTTGATGGTTGCAGTATCAATCAAATACTGGGTGCTGGTCTCGATCAACATGATCTGAATCATACCGCTGTCGATGCCGAGACGATCCAGGGCTTCCTGGTCCAGCCACTCGTCCGAGTTGCCGATACGGTCGTCAGACTTGGCAAACCGGGTGTAGAGCAGATAGTGCGCACCGGCCGCACGGGCTTCACCCATGGCCTGGTCGAGGCCTTCCGGCGTGCGAGCACGGCGGACCATCGGGAAATATTCGACGAAGCCGTCGAACGCGACTTCGGCAATCACGTTGGGCCGCGGATAAACGGCGCTGCCCGGCGGCATGAAAGCGCCCTGGGCGATGTAGACGAACGAGTCCGGCTGAATGCGCAGGTTGTTTACGCGACGGCTGTCACTGTGATCGAGCAGCCCCGCATCGCTCATATGGTAACGAGTCCCTTCGGCCATATCGCTGACGTTCATGCAGCCACCAAGTGCCAAAACGGCCAGCAGCAAAACCAGGCTACGCATCCTATCCTCCAGAGGCCGGTGTCGGAAAACCGGCGAATGGCCGTAGGATGCAGCTTCCGCGCCAGCTCATTAGCATCAGCATCTGACAGACCGAATCGCGAGCAAGCTCGCTCCCACAGGGGATTGCATATCACCCGTGGGAGCGAGCTTGCTCGCGATTGCGGAAGATCAGCCGCCGATAATCTTCATGACAGTCGCGCCGCCAGAGAACGCCACTTCCTGCTTGTCACCCAAGGCTTTCACCAGCAGCCGCTGCAAGGCCGGCAGGGCCTGATGGCGTGGCTTGTCCAGCAGATCACCGATGTAATGGCGATTGCTCGACGACAGGCAGCCATGCAGCCACCCGGTGGAAGACAAACGAAGTCGCGAACAGGTACGGCAGAAAGGCACGCTCTCGTTGGCGATCACGCCGAAATAACCCTGGCCGGGAATTTCATATCGAACGGCCGTCGCATCGACCGGGGCATCGGCTTGCAGGTATTCGAAGCGCTCACCGATCAGACTCAGCAATTGCTGGAGACTGACGAACTGCTGCAGAAAGGCATTGGAATCGTTGGCCAGGTGGCCCATGCGCATCAGTTCGATGAAGCGCAGCTCATAACCGCGCTCCAGGCAGTAGTCGAGCAGCGGCATCACTTGATCGAGGTTCTGTCCGCGCAGCGGCACCATGTTGACCTTGATCTTCATGCCGGCCGCACTGGCCTCGCTCATGCCGTCGAGCACGGTGGCCAGGTCGCCGCCCCGGGCAATACTGCGGAACGCACTGGCGTCGAGAGTATCGAGGGAGACGTTGAGGCGCCGGATACCGGCGTTCACCAGCAGCGGCAGTTTCTTCGCCAGCAACTGGCCATTGGTGGTCAGGCTGATGTCTTCCAGGCCCATCTGCCCGACCGCCGTCATGAACGCCTCGAGTTTCGGGCTGACCAGCGGCTCGCCGCCGGTAATGCGCAGACGCTCGATGCCCGCCGCTTCAATCAGATAAGCCACGCCGCGCGCCATGGCTTCGGCCGACAATTCATCCTGCGCAGCCACCAGCCGCTTGCCGTTGGGCACGCAGTAGGTACAGGCGTAATTGCAGGCAGAGGTCAGACTGATTCGCAAGTTGCGAAAACGCCTGCCTTGACGATCAACGATCATGGTCACTCCGGCGGAAGAATATCGGGCCGCTAAAACTTGACTCAGAAATCAAGTTTTAGCAAGTCCTCTACCTGAGTATATTCCTGCGCTACTGCGCCATGTAGCGAAATCATGGCGCAATAAGGCAACTGAATGGCTCAGCTGCCGGAAGTGTCGGTGTCACGCTTGCGCTTGTTGCCCATGCGCACGCCGATGTCCATCAGGAACTGGAAGAAACCTTCCTGATCTTCCAGCACATTGCTCCAGAACGGCGAGTGATACAGCGCGACGGCACCGTGCACCAGCGCCCAGGACGCGCAGTAGTGGAAGTAAGGTGGCACGTCTTCCAGCTTGCCTTCGCTGATCCGGCCCTTGATCAGCAAGGTCAGGCGTTCGAAGTTCGAGGCACGGATCTTGTGCAGCTCCTCGATCATCTCCGGCACCTGGTTGCCCTTGACCACTTTCTCTTCGAGGCGGTCGAACAGGCGATAGCGTTGGGGATCGCGCATGCGGAATTCGAAGTAGGCCCGGGACAGGGCTTCCTTGTCCTTGTCGACATCGGCCGAATGCAGCAGAGCGTTCAAATCGCGCTCGTAGTCGAGCATCAGGCGCAGATAGATTTCCGCCTTGGATTTGAAGTGCTTGTAGATCGTGCCTTTGCCGATACCGACGGCATCAGCAATCATCTCGACGGTGACACTGTCTTCACCTTGTTCGAGGAACAGCTTGAGCGCGGTATCGAGAATTTCCTGCTCGCGGCGACGGAATTCACGGACCTTACGAGGTTCTTTATGCATAAGAAAAGGTCTGTCGGGGTCAAAATTCGAAGCCGCGTATTATGCCTAACTTACGCAAAAATGCACGGATCATCCGACCATATCTGCGCTTTCTGGTCATTCCGCGTACGTTTACAGGGTGATGAGAACTCTTCCGAAGCGCACGTATTCCAAATTTGTTTAAAAACCCGGACCGGTAAACTGGACGAGGCGCAATCCTGATCAATACTTGAACTGTCGGCGGGGCATCTCCCCCAAGTGTCACGCCGATATTGGTACCAACGGACCGCGTGCCATTGTTTTACTCCTAATGGTCTTAACCCGGATTCACCCCCCAGAACCCGGGTTTTTTTTGCCTGCGATTTAACCTTTTACGTGTGCCAGCGGGAAAAGTCGCTTGAAATTCGCCGTGGTTTGCTCGGCAAACCGCTCGTAGGGCTCACCGCGCAACATTGACAGAAATTCCGCAACCTCACGCACGTACTGCGGCAGGTTTGGTTTGCCGCGATAGGGGATCGGTGCCAGGTACGGCGAGTCGGTTTCCACCAGCAAACGGTCGGCCGGCACCTTGCTGGCCACATCACGCAATGCGTCGGCATTGCGAAAAGTGACAATCCCGGACAGGGAAATGTAATAGCCCATGTCCAGAGCGGCCTTCGCCATCTCCCAGTCTTCGGTGAAGCAATGCAACACGCCTGCCTGGGGCAGCGCCGCGTCCCGCAGCAAGTCCAGGGTATCGGTGCGGGCGCCACGGGTATGGATGATCACCGGTTTGCCGGTCTGCTGCGCTGCTTGCAGGTGCAGGCGGAACGATTCCTGCTGCAACTCTGCTGCTTCCGGCTCGTAGTGGTAATCGAGGCCGGTTTCGCCAATCGCCACCACCCGCGGGTGATTGAGTTCCTGCAACAGCCAGTCCAGCGCCGGCGCACCCCCCGGCTGCACATCCAGAGGGTGCACGCCCACCGAGCAGTCGACATCGTCATAACGTTCGGCCAGGGCCTTGACGTCGGCCGCGTTGTCCGCGCTGACACCGATACACAGAAAGTGCCCTACCCCACGCTGCCGGGCAGCTTCCAGGGCAGCATCCAGGGAGCCCTCATGGGCGGTCAGATCAAGGCGATCAAGGTGACAATGGGAATCTACGAGCATAAAGGGCTGCAACTTGTATGGGTGGGACGGTCGGATGTTCTGATACTCAGAGTCTAGGCGCAGACAGTCATCGTTGGGCAGGCAACGACGCCCATTGCACCAGCAATGCTTCCAGCAACAAGGCCGGGTTGAGGTTGGCCTTGCTCAGGACTTTCTGCCGCTGGGCGAGGATCCAGTCCTGAATATCGAGGACTTTGCCCTGGGCGCTTTTCTGCGCCAGGTATTGCACGACCTTGCGCATGTCGGTCAGGCCGAGGCCGGCTTCATCCTGAGTCAATTGATAGCGCAGGATCAGGCTCGACCAATCGCAGAACCAATCGAACAGGCGCAACATCGGAATGTTTTTCCATTCTTCGGCCAGTTGCGTCGGCGACTGCTGTTGCTTGAGGAGTTTTTTCACCCCTTCCACCACTTGCGCGCGCTGTTCACGCACGCCCTGGGCCTGGAGATTGACCGCCGCCAGCGGCGAACCGGCGGCCAGCGTCAGCAGTTCGACGCGCTCATCTTCGGAGCACTCCGGCAACGCCTGGGCCAACCACTTCAAGCTCATGGCCTCGCCCGGCAGCGGACAGGCCTGCTGCACGCAGCGACTCTTGATGGTTGGCAACAAGCGGCTCGGCTGATGGCTGACCAGCAACAGAACGGTATCGCCGGACGGTTCTTCAAGGCTTTTGAGCAAGGCGTTGGCGGCGTTGATGTTCATCGACTCGGCCGGTTCGATCAGCACCACTTTACGCCCGCCCAACTGCGCGGTCTGCACCACGAAACCGACCAGGTCGCGAACCTGGTCGACCTTGATCGCCTTGTCGGCTTCTTCCGGCTCCAGGATGTAGTTATCCGGATGGCTGCCAGCCCTGAGCAGCAGGCAGGATTTGCATTCGCCGCAGGCTTGCAGCGCGTTCGGGCGCTGGCACAGCAAGCTGGCCATCAAGCGCTCGGCCAGTGCCCGCTTGCCGATTCCGGCAGGGCCATGCAGCAGGTAGGCGTGCGCATGCTGGGTGCGACCGGCCAGTTGCTGCCAGAGGTTTTCCTGCCACGGATAGGCCTCAGCCACGGCTCAACTCCAGCAGGCGCGGCAGCAAGGCATCCAGCGATTGCTGAACCTGTGCCAACGGCTGGGCAGCATCGACCAGCACATAACGCGCCGGATCCGCCTTGGCCCGCTTGAGGAAGGCACTGCGTACGGCATCGAAAAAGGTCCGGCCTTCGAGCTCGAAGCGATCCAGACGACCACGAGCGCTGGCGCGGGCCAGGCCGACCTCGACAGGCAGATCGAAAATCAGCGTGAGATCCGGGCGCAGATCGCCCTGGACGAAGGTTTCCAGGGTCGCGATGCGCTCCAGCGACAAGCCGCGACCGCCGCCTTGATAGGCGTATGTCGAGTCGGTAAAACGATCACACAAGACCACGGCACCGCGGGCCAGCGCCGGGCGAATCACCTCGGCCAGATGCTGGGCACGCGCCGCGAACACCAACAGCAACTCGGTATCCGGGTTCATGACTTCATCGACCGGGGCCAGCAGCACTTCACGAATGCGCTCGGCCAACGGCGTGCCACCCGGCTCGCGGGTCAGCACCACCTCGATGCCGGCGGCGCGCAGGCGCTCGGCCAGGTATTCGCGATTGGTGCTCTTGCCGGCGCCTTCCGGGCCTTCCAGAGTAATAAACAAGCCAGTCACAGGCAGTCCTTAATCAGAGTCATTGCGGGCTTTTCGGTGCGCTTGCATCGGGTTCGGGCGTTTCAGGGGCTGGCGCAGGATCTTGCGCCGGTACTTGTGGCAGCCCCTCGGGAGCCGTGTTCGGTGAAGCGGCCGGGATCGGCGCCTGCTCCTGCGAAGACTTGGCCTCCTGCATACCGTTTTGCTCAGCCTGGATTGGCGGCATCTCGGGCGCAGTAGCGGGAGCCGGGCTGGAGCGGTAATCGGCGCGGCGCTTGATCTGGAACTCCTTCACGGCATTGTTGTGGGCATCCAGGTCATCGGAGAACACATGGGTGCCATCGCCACGCGCCACGAAGTAAAGGCTGTTGCCGTCCACCGGATTGAGTGCCGCATGGATGGCTTCGCGACCGACCATCGAAATCGGCGTCGGCGGCAATCCCGCATTCATGTAAGTGTTATACGGCGTCGATTCCCTTAGGTGAGCCCGGGTCAGCTTGCCGCTGTAGCGGTCGCCGAGGCCGTAGATCACCGTCGGGTCGGTCTGCAGCAGCATGCCCATCGCCATGCGCCGCACAAACACGCCGGCAATCTGCCCGCGCTCCTGCGGTACGCCGGTTTCCTTTTCCACCAGCGAAGCCATGATCAGCGCCTGGTAGGGTTCGGTGTACGGTGTATCTGCAGCGCGCTTCTCCCACTCCTTGGCGAGCACTTCATCGAGGCGGTCGTAAGCGGTTTTCAGCACCTCGACATCGGACATGCCCCGCACGTAGCGATAAGTGTCAGGGAAGAAGCGCCCTTCCGGAAAAATCCCGGTGTGGCCGAGCTTGTCCATGACCTGGCTATCGCTCAAACCGTCAAGACTATGTTCGAGCTTCTCTTCCCTGGCCAGCGCTGCGCGGACCTGACGGAAACTCCAGCCTTCGACCAGGGTCAGGCTGTACTGAACCATTTCCCCGCGTTTCCACAGGTCGATCAGGCCTTCGACGGTCATGCCGGGCTGCATGCGGTATTCACCGCTGTGCAGGGGTTGTCTGGCGAGGTTGAAGCGCCAATACACCCGCAGCCAGAATGCGTCCTTGATGACGCCGTTGGCTTCGAGTCGGTAGAGGGTGCGGGTCGGCGTGGTGCCCTTGGGCACATCCAGCAATTGTTCCTGGGTAATGTTCAGCGGCTGTACCAGCGCCGAATGAATCTTCCAGGCTGAAGCACCCATCAGCAGCCCTGCCAGAACCACACCGGTTTCCAGCAGCAGCAAGAGTTTACGTCTCACGTATCAAGCATCCAGTAGCACACGGGCAATGGTTTGGAGTTTACGGGTGAGCGGCCCAACCGGCCAGTGAAGAGCAGCATAGGCGCGCACCGGCCAGACACCATACACGCTGTTGCAGACAAAGACTTCGTCAGCCCATTGCAGCTGTTCGAGGGGGATATCGGTGATTTGCGTGGGGATTCCCAGCGACTTGGCCTGAAACAATATTTCTGCGCGCATCACGCCTGCCACGCCGCAGCGCTTGAGGTCAGCGGTGATGAGCACGCCATCACGCACCAGGAACAAGTTACTGAACACACCCTCAATTACGCGCCCGGCCTGATCGAGCATCAAGCCTTCGGCATGCTCGGTGTCCTGCCATTCGGCACGGGCGAGGACTTGTTCAAGACGATTGAGGTGCTTGAGGCCGGCCAGTAATGGTTGCCTGGACAATCGCGTGACGCAGGGAAACAGGCGAACACCCTGCTCACCGTGCGCGGCAGGGTAAGCCGCAGGTGGACTGCCTTGCACAATGCGTCGGGCCTGGGCCGAAGGATCGGGGGCATAACCGCGCAGACCGTCGCCACGGGTGAGAATGAGCTTGAGCACCCCGTCACCCAGTGCCGCGGCGTAGGCCAGCAGTTCGCTGCGGATCAGCTCCTGCTCGGCCGTTATCGCCAGGCGCGAACAGCCGTCCGCCAGACGCGACAGATGCCGGTCCAGCAACACGGGCTGGCCGCTGCGCACGGCGATGGTCTCGAACAGACCATCGCCATAAGCCAGGCCGCGATCCTTCAGCGACAAAGCGTCAGCCGGCTGACCGTCGACCCAGCTGTCCATCAGCCTGCGAACCGACGGAACACCAGCGAACCGTTGGTGCCGCCAAAACCGAAGGAGTTGGAAACGACCACATCGATATCCATGTTGCGCGCCGTGTGCGGCACAAAATCGAGATCGCAGCCTTCGTCCGGCTCATCGAGGTTGATGGTCGGCGGCGCTACCTGGCTGTTGATTGCCAGCACGCTGAAGATCGCCTCGACCGCGCCCGCCGCACCCAGCAGGTGACCGGTCATGGACTTGGTGGAACTGACGGCCAGCTTGTAGGCGTGCTCGCCGAATACCGACTTGATCGCATTGACTTCGGCCAGGTCGCCTGCAGGAGTCGAGGTGCCGTGGGCGTTGATGTACTGCACTTGATCGCCATTGATTTTGGCATCGCGCAGCGCATTGGTGATGCAGCGCGCAGCACCCGCACCATCGGCTGGCGGCGAGGTCATGTGGTAGGCATCGCCACTGGTGCCGAAGCCGATCAGCTCGGCGTAGATGGTCGCGCCACGCGCCTTGGCGTGCTCGAGTTCTTCCAATACCAGCGCACCGGCACCATTGGACAACACGAAGCCATCACGGCCCTTGTCCCATGGACGGCTGGCGCGGGTCGGCTCGTCGTTGCGGGTCGACAGCGCGCGGGAAGCGCCGAAGCCGCCCATGCCCAGACCGCAGGCCGCCATCTCGGCGCCGCCGGCAATCATCACGTCAGCTTCGTCGTACATGATGTTACGGGCCGCCATGCCAATGCAGTGTGTACCGGTGGTACAGGCCGTGGCGATGGCGTAGTTGGGTCCCTGTGCACCGAGGTGGATGGACAGGAAACCGGAAATCATATTGATGATCGAGCCTGGCACGAAGAACGGAGAGATCCGTCGTGGGCCGGTCTCGTGCAGCGTGCGGGCGGTTTCTTCGATATTGGTCAGACCGCCAATACCCGAGCCCATGGCCACGCCGATACGCTCACGGTTGGCGTCAGTGACTTCCAGACCGGCATTGCGTACCGCCTGAAAACCTGCGGCCAGACCGTATTGAATGAACAGGTCGAGCTTGCGGGCTTCCTTGACCGACAGGTATTCCTCGACATTGAAGTCCTTTACCGAGCCGCCAAAACGGGTGGAATAGGCAGAAAGGTCGGTGTGTTCGATCAGACCAATGCCACTGCGGCCAGCCAGAATGCCCTGCCAGCTGCTCGGCACATCCGTGCCCAGTGGCGACAACATACCCATACCGGTGACTACGACGCGTCTACGCGACACAGCACTCTCCTTTTTTCAAATGACGACTTTGCATCAGGCCTAAAGAAAAAACCGCACGCCATGATGGCAGTGCGGTTTTTCCATGACAGCGAGCAACGATTACAAACTATTACGCCTGGTGGCTAGTAACGTAGTCGATTGCAGCTTGTACAGTAGTGATCTTCTCGGCTTCTTCGTCAGGGATTTCGGTCTCGAATTCCTCTTCCAGAGCCATCACCAGCTCAACGGTGTCAAGGGAGTCGGCACCCAGGTCTTCAACGAAGGAAGCAGTGTTGACCACTTCTTCTTCTTTAACGCCCAGTTGCTCAGCAACGATTTTCTTGACGCGCTCTTCGATGGTGCTCATACCTTGTTTTCACTCCTAATGGACAAATTCAGGCAGCTGGCCAGTGGGTAAGTGTATAGAAAGGCTTTTCAGCTTTTCAACTGAAAGCTTCACTCCTCGAACCCGGTGACCCTCTGCCTATAAATAGATTGCAGCTTTATAACGGATTTTAGACAGCTCGTATGACATTTTTTTGAAGCAATCCGTCACATTTGAATTACATGTACATCCCGCCGTTCACCGGGATTGTAGCTCCGGTAACGTAAGCCGCACCGTCCGACGCAAGAAAAGCGACCACGGACGCGATCTCTTGAGCCTGCCCCAGACGACCCAGCGGAATCTGCGACTGCAAGGCTTCACGCTGTGCCTCGGGCAGTTCACGGGTCATATCGGTATCGATGAACCCAGGAGCCACCGAGTTTACCGTAATCGAACGCGAACCGACTTCGCGCGCCAGAGCACGGCTGAAACCTTCCAGACCGGCCTTGGCGGCAGCGTAGTTTACTTGGCCTGCGTTGCCCATGGCACCCACAACCGAGCCAATACTGATAATTCGGCCCCAACGAGCTTTGGTCATGCCGCGCAAAACGCCCTTGGACAGGCGGAACAGACTGTTCAGATTGGTATCGACAACGTCGTGCCACTCGTCGTCTTTCATGCGCATCATCAGGTTATCGCGGGTGATACCGGCATTATTGACCAGAATCGCCGGCGCACCGAATTGCTCCTGAATGCTCGCCAGAACACTTGCCACGGACTCGTCGCTGGTGACATTGAGTTCCAGGCCAGTGCCCTGAATACCGTTTTCCTTCAGGGTCGCAGCAATGCGCTCAGCACCCGACGCGGAGGTCGCGGTACCAACAACGATGGCGCCCTGACGACCCAGTTCCAGGGCGATAGCCTGGCCGATGCCACGGCTGGCACCGGTGACCAGTGCAACTTTACCTTGCAGACTCATGCAAGCTTCTCCTGATTCAGGCCAACGCTGCACGGGCGGCAGCGAAAGCGTCTGGGGTATTGAGGTTGGATGTCGACACGCCTTCGGCGCAACGCTTGTTCAGACCGGCCAGCACTTTACCCGGGCCACACTCGACCAGGTTGGTCGCGCCCTTGGCGGCCAGTGCCTGGACCGATTCAACCCAGCGTACTGGCTTGTACAGTTGCTCGAGCAGATCGCGCTTGAGGGTTTCCAGATCGGCCGGCACCTGGGCACTGACGTTCTGCACCACCGGAATCTGCGGTGCCTGCCAGTCGATCGCCGCGATCGATTCGGCGAAACGCTCAGCAGCCGGGCGCATCAGCTCGCAGTGCGACGGCACGCTGACCGGCAACGGCATGGCACGCTTGGCGCCACGCGCCTTGCAGCCTTCGATGGCGCGCTCGACGGCAGCCTTCGCACCGGCGATGACCACCTGGCCCGGCGAGTTGAAATTGACCGCGCTGACCACTTCGCCTTGCGCCGCTTCGGCACAGGCTGCCAGTACGTCGGCATCGTCCAGACCCAGGATGGCGGCCATGCCGCCCTGCCCGGCCGGAACGGCTTCCTGCATCAGCTGGCCACGACGCTCGACGAGCTTCACCGCATCGCCCAGGCTCAGACTGCCTGCCGCGACCAGCGCGCTGTATTCACCCAGGCTGTGCCCGGCAACGTAAGCCGGGCGCGCACCACCTTCGGCCAGCCACAAACGCCACAGGGCGATAGAGGCGGTCAGAATGGCTGGCTGGGTTTTATCGGTTTGATTGAGTTGCTCTTCCGGCCCTTGCTGGGTCAGTGCCCACAGGTCGTAACCCAGTGCATCGGAAGCTTCTTTGAATGTTTCAAGGACAACCGGATGTTGCGCGCCCAGCTCGGCCAGCATGCCGAGGGACTGCGAACCCTGTCCTGGAAAGACGAATGCGAGGGAAGCAGACATGTAACAAGCCCCTAATGATCTTGTCGTCGGAGAGTTGGCGCCCCGCTTTGGGGACGCAAGAAACTGACAGTTGGATGGCCCATCGAACCAAGCGGTCACATTTAAGCATTGTCCGACGAAAACGCCTAAAGCAACAAATCCTCCAGACGACCGTGCAGGCGCTCGGGAAGATTCTCCTGAATCTCGATCAAGGCGCGCTGAATGGCACTCTGAAACCCCTGAACCCCGGCAGAACCGTGGCTTTTCACCACAATGCCCTGCAAGCCGAGAAAGCTCGCGCCGTTGTGCCGGGCAGGTGCCAGATCGGCCTGCAGGCGCTTCATCAACGGTAGTGCAAGCGCACCGACCACGCGAGAGGCCACGCTCTTCCTGAACAACGCTTCGATGCGCCCGGCAATCATGGTCGCCAGACCTTCGCTGGATTTGAGCAGGATGTTGCCGACAAAACCGTCACACACCACCACATCCGCTTCGCCACGGTACAAACCGTCGCCCTCGATAAAGCCGATGTAATTGATGCCACGGGCGCCTTGCAACAAAGTCGCGGCCAGCTTGACCTGTTGATTGCCCTTGATGTCTTCGGTGCCGATGTTCAGCAACGCCACCCTAGGACGCGCTATGCCCAGGGTCTCGGCCGCAACCGAGCCCATGACCGCAAACTGCAACAGATGCTCGGCACTGCAGTCGACGTTGGCGCCCAGGTCGAGCAACTGGCAATAACCCTTTTGTGTCGGAATCGCCGCCACCATGGCCGGACGGTCAATGCCGGGCAAGGTCTTGAGCACGAACCGCGACAACGCCATCAGCGCACCGGTATTACCGGCACTGACACAAGCCTGGACCTTGCCGTCACGCAACAACTCAAGCGCCACGCGCATCGACGAGTCGGGCTTGCCGCGCAAAGCCTGGGCAGGTTTTTCGTCCATGGTGATGACTTCGGACGCTGGCATAATCGACAGGCGCGCGCGATCCACAGCCGGATGGCCAGCGATCAGTTCTTCAAGAAGGGAGGGTTGACCGACGAGGGTCAGGTGCAGCGAGGGCGTGGCAGACAGGCAAGCAAGGCTGGCCTGGACAATGCTGCGGGGACCGAAGTCCCCGCCCATTGCGTCAATCGCGATGACTTGAGCGGACAAGTGATTACTCGTCAGCGCCCTTGTCGATCACTTTACGACCACGGTATACGCCTTCTGGCGATACGTGGTGACGCAGGTGAACTTCACCGGTGGTTTTTTCTACAGACAGGGTGCTAGCCTCGAGAGCGTCGTGCGAACGGCGCATGTCACGGGCAGAGCGGGATTTTTTGTTCTGCTGAACAGCCATAATTGATTAACTCCTAAACGTTTGGGTCACGCTTTAACTGCGCCAATACACTGAACGGGTTGGACCGCGTTACCTCGTCCTCGCTCGGTTCGGGCTCATCTGCTCCCGCCGGCTGCTGGCATTCTTCCGGATGATGAGCAGGCACAATGGGCAAGGCGAGCAGAAGCTCCTCCTCGATCAGTGACTGCAGATCCAAAGGATCTTCGCCCAGTTCCAGCACGTCATAACCTTTCGGCAACGACTGGGTATTCGCACCCTCCTTCACCACAGCGTAACTGCATTCGCTATGGATCGGCAGGGTGACCAGCTCAAGACAACGCTGGCAAACCATTTTGACTTCAGTGTCGATAAAGCTGTGGATGACCACAGATTTACGTTCATCTCGTTCAAAAACGAATTTAGCCTGCACCGTACCGACATTGTCGGAAAGCGGGTCGCAGAGTCTCTCCAAATCGGCCAGCAGCATTTCACCTTGAAGGGTGGTGCCACGATCAGCCAATTTGCGCGGGTCAACGTGAGGTGGAATCGGGTCATTCAACATAGGCGCAGCATTATAGGGATGCACCCGCCCATGTCAAAGGAAATTCAGCCCTGTCCGTCACTTGGAAGCCTCGCTAGAATTCGCACACGCCTTATGGAGTTGTGCATGCTGCCTTTATTACTCGCTTCCAGCTCGGCCTATCGCCGGGAATTGCTGACCCGCCTGCAGCTGCCTTTCACTTGCAGCTCGCCGGATATCGACGAAAGCCATCGGCCGGCTGAGTCCGCCATCAAGCTGGTCAAACGCCTCGCCGAAGAGAAAGCGCGCGCCCTGGCCGACAGCCATACCGCTCATCTGATAATCGGTTCCGACCAGGTCGCAGTGCTGGGAGAGCGGATTATCGGCAAACCCCACACATTCGAAAAAGCCCGGGAACAACTGCTGGCCGCCAGCGGTGCCAGCGTGACGTTCCTCACCGGCCTGGCCCTGCTCAACAGCCAGACCGGGCACTGCCAGGTCGATTGCGTGCCGTTCACCGTACACATGCGCACACTTGACGCACCTCGCATCGAACGCTACCTGCGCGCCGAACAACCCTACGACTGCGCAGGCAGCTTCAAGGCCGAAGGCCTGGGGGTCAGCCTGTTTCGCAGCACCGAGGGACCTGACGCCACCAGCCTGATCGGCCTGCCGCTGATTCGCCTGATCGACATGCTGCTGACTGAAGGCGTACAGGTTCCCTGAATCCCGATACCAAAAAACCGGCCACGCAGGCCGGTTTTTCATGTCACATCAGAATCAGCGCAGCGACGGACCGTTAAAACCCATCCACATCGCCAAATGCTCAGCCACGCTGGCGCCGAGCTTTTTCGAAAAGCGATCGAATGGCGATTCCTGAACGGTGAAGTCCACCAGTTCTTTCTCACCGATCACATCCCGCGCAACCGAACTGGCATTACCCAGCCCATCGATCAACCCCAATGGCAGTGCCTGCTCGCCGGACCAGACCAGGCCAGAGAACAACTCCGGATGCTCCTTGTCTTTCAAGCGGTCGCCACGACCCTGCTTGACGCTATTGATGAACTGCTTGTGGGTCGTATCGAGCACGCCCTGCCAGAAGGCGGTTTCTTCCGGCTTCTGTGGCTGGAACGGATCGAGGAACGACTTGTGCTCGCCAGACGTGTAGGTACGACGTTCGACACCCAGCTTCTCCATGGTGCCAACAAAGCCATAACCGGCTGCCGTCACACCGATGGAACCGACCAGGCTCGCCTTGTCGGCGTAGATCTGATCCGCCGCACTGGCGATGTAGTAAGCGCCGGAAGCCCCCAGATCGGAAATGACCGCATAGAGCTTGATGTCCGGGTGCAGACCGCGCAGACGCTTGATCTCGTCATAGACATAACCCGACTGCACCGGACTGCCGCCCGGGCTGTTGATGCGCAGGATGACGCCCTTGACCTTCTTGTCCTCGAAAGCAGCACGCAAGCTGCCAACGATATTGTCTGCACTGGCCGACTCCTTGTCGGCAATCATGCCTCTCACATCGATCAACGCCGTGTAATTGGCACTAAGGGTGCCGGCCTTTTCCATATCCATCAGAGGCGAAAACAGGGCAATGGCGCCGAACAGATACACAAAAATCAGAAACTTGAAGAATATCCCCCAGCGACGGGACCGGCGCTGCTCCTGTATGCCGGCGAGCAGGGTCTTTTCCAGCAGTTTCCAGCTTTTGTCGTCACCGCTCTCTGCGCTCGCCTTGGCGGGCGCCTTCCATTCGTCGGTCATGCCATCCACCCCAAAAACAACCGGTTAAGCCCGCTGACTCAGCCAGGCATGCAATTCTGAAAAACGGTCGATGGCCAGTCGCGGCTCATACAACCTCAACGCGTCGATCGATTGAGCGCCATAACTGACGGCCACCGACCCCATGCCGGCGTTGCGCGCCATCTGCAAATCAAAGGACGAATCACCCACCATCAACGCCTGTTCCGGGCGGACCTCGCAATGGGCGAGAATCTGTTCGAGCATCAGCGGATGGGGCTTGCTGGCGGTTTCGTCGGCGGCGCGAGTGATATCGAAGTAATTCTCCCAGCCATGGGACTTCAACACCCGATCCAGCCCGCGACGGGCCTTGCCGGTCGCCACAGCCAGATGATAGCCCTCGGCACGAAATGCCTCGAGCGACTCGACCACACCCTCGAACAGCGGCGAAGGCTCAGCCTCCGACGCGATGTAATGCTCAGCATAGTGCTCGCGGAACGCGATCAGCTCGGCGTCGCCGATTTCGGGGTACAGGGTGCGGATCGCTTCCGGCAAGCCCAGGCCGATGATGCCCTTGACGGCCAGATCATCGCGCAGCTCAAAACCGGAACGCTGCGAGGCAACGTGCATCGCCTCGACAATCCGACCAATGGAATCGGCCAGAGTGCCGTCCCAATCAAAGATCAGCAGCTTGTAGTCAGATGGGCGCACTCAATCGCTCCACGGTTTTGGCCCACATCTCGTCGACCGGCGCTTGCAGCTTCAGCTCACCACCATCGGGGAGCGGCACCGTCAGCATGTAGGCGTGCAGGAACAGGCGTTTGCCGCCCAAATCGCGGATTTCCTTGCTGAAACCTTCGTCGCCATACTTGGTGTCGCCAGCGATGCAATGCCCGGCGTGCAATGTATGGACGCGGATCTGGTGAGTCCGGCCGGTAATCGGCTTGGCTTCGATCAGGGTGGCAAAGTCGCCGAAGCGGCGCAGGACCTTGAACACGGTCACGGACTCCTTCCCCTCCTCCTCGTCGACCTCGACCATGCGCTCGCCGGAGCGCAGATTGCTCTTGCCCAGCGACGCACGGATTTGCTTGATCGAGCTCGCCCAGTTACCGCGGACCAGCGCCATGTAGCGCTTGTCGACGCCATCACCGCGCAATGCGGTGTGCAAGTGGCGCAACATGCTGCGCTTCTTGGCGATCATCAACAGGCCGGACGTATCACGGTCGAGACGGTGAACCAGTTCGAGCTCTTTGCAATCGGGGCGCAACTGACGAAAGGCTTCGATTACCCCGAAAGTCAGGCCGCTACCACCATGAACAGCAATGCCCGCGGGCTTGTTGATCACGATCAGCGCCTTGTCTTCGAAGACAATCGAGGCCTCTAGCCGCTGCAACAGGCCTTGTGCCAGTGGCACCGGTTCGTCGCGCTCAGGCACGCGAACCGGCGGCACGCGCACGATATCGCCCGCCTGCAGCTTGTACTCGGGCTTGATCCGACCTTTGTTCACGCGCACTTCGCCCTTGCGCAAAATGCGATAAATCAAGGTCTTGGGCACGCCTTTGAGTCGGGCGAGAAGGAAATTATCAATGCGTTGGCCGGCATATTCCGGCGAGACCTCAAGCAGTTGTACGCCTGGAGTCGGGGGGGTAGTCGTCGTCATGGCGCGGATGATAACAATTTTTTATGGAATTGAAGCACTTAATCATTGCTGCTATAGTCGCGAACGCCGCCAAAAGCGGCCTGGACAGCGGACCAACGGTCAAAAACCGGCCCTGACCAACGCAATTCACCAGGACGCGAGGCCGTCCTACGGGGCTTTCGCTACGTAACGGTGGAGTTTGCAGGTGTAACGAGCGCAGGTGACATGAGGCCTGAATCACGCCACAAAGCAGAGTTTTCCACTCGTTTTGCGAGCCATATTCACGGCCAGTTCACAAAGTGCAGTCAGCTGCGAATGACCCCGAGCGAAGGCATCGGAAACAACGCCTAAATTAGCCATGATGCGTGACCTCCCCTTTCGGAGCTCACGGTAAATGCCAACCCGCTGCGGATTCTGCGCGCGGCAGCACCCGAATTATCAGGGATACGTGTAGGGTGGAGATGCACAACCGCCGGACTGTGTAGCAACAGGCTTTCTCAAGACGCTTCATCTCGTCCACAGCCGCTGGTTGATTCCTCCTCCTGACTGAGTGCTTAAGTAGCCACAGCAAGCAGGACGCGTACGTCGCGATGAAGGCCCACATTGGCCGGACTTCGCTGGACACGGGAAATGGCCAACCACTCCCGACGCACCTGACACCGACCGTGAGAAGTCGTGTGTGCCGAACGCCGTTTCCGGCAGCCCGGAAACCGACGGTACTACATGAAAAGAATGCTGATTAACGCAACTCAACCCGAAGAGTTGCGTGTTGCACTGGTAGATGGCCAGCGCCTCTACGACCTGGACATCGAATCCGGTGCACGCGAGCAGAAGAAGGCCAACATCTATAAAGGCCGGATTACTCGCATCGAACCAAGCCTCGAGGCTGCCTTTGTCGATTTCGGCTCTGAGCGCCACGGCTTCCTGCCCCTCAAAGAAATCTCCCGCGAATACTTCAAGAAAGCCCCGGAAGGTCGCGTCAACATCAAGGACGTCCTGAGCGAAGGCCAGGAAGTCATCGTTCAGGTCGAAAAAGAAGAACGTGGCAACAAGGGCGCCGCCCTGACCACCTTCATCAGCCTGGCCGGTCGTTACCTGGTGCTGATGCCGAACAACCCGCGTGCCGGCGGTATCTCCCGTCGCATCGAAGGCGAAGAGCGCAACGAACTGCGTGAAGCCCTGAATGGTCTGGTTGCCCCGGCCGACATGGGCCTGATCGTGCGCACTGCAGGCCTTGGCCGCAGCAGCGAAGAAATGCAGTGGGACCTCGACTACCTGCTGCAACTGTGGACCGCCATCAAGGAAGCTTCGCTGGACCGCGCCGCGCCATTCCTGATCTACCAGGAAAGCAACGTGATCATCCGCGCGATCCGCGATTACCTGCGCCAGGACATCGGCGAAGTGCTGATCGACAGCGTTGAAGCCCAGGACGAAGCCCTGACCTTCATCCGCCAGGTAATGCCGCAGTACGCCAGCAAGATCAAGCTGTACGAAGACAGCGTTCCGCTGTTCAACCGTTTCCAGATCGAAAGCCAGATCGAAACCGCTTTCCAGCGCGTTGTCGAACTGCCTTCCGGCGGTTCCATCGTGATCGATCCGACCGAAGCCCTGGTGTCCATCGACATCAACTCGGCGCGCGCCACCAAAGGCAGCGACATCGAAGAAACCGCGCTGCAAACCAACCTTGAAGCGGCCGAGGAAATCGCCCGTCAGTTGCGCCTGCGCGACATCGGCGGCCTGATCGTCATCGACTTCATCGACATGACCCCTGCCAAGAACCAGCGCGCCGTGGAAGAAAAAGTCCGCGAATGCCTGGAAGCCGACCGCGCTCGCGTGCAAGTCGGTCGCATTTCGCGCTTCGGCCTGCTGGAAATGTCCCGTCAGCGCCTGCGTCCATCCCTGGGTGAAAGCAGCGGCATCGTCTGCCCGCGTTGCAACGGCACCGGCATCATCCGTGACGTTGAATCGCTGTCCCTGGCGATCCTGCGCCTGATCGAAGAAGAAGCCCTGAAAGACCGTACCGCCGAAGTTCGTGCACAAGTGCCGATCCCGGTGGCGGCGTTCCTGCTCAACGAAAAACGCAACTCGATCACCAAGATCGAACTGCGCACCCGTGCCCGCATCGTCATCCTGCCGAACGATCACCTCGAAACGCCGCACTTTGAAGTACAGCGCCTGCGTGACGACAGCCCGGAAGCGGCGACCAACCAGTCCAGCTACGAAATCGCCGCTGCCGCTGCCGAAGTCGAAGAAGTCCAGCCAGCCGCTGCGACCCGCACCCTGGTTCGCCAGGAAGCTGCGGTCAAAACGGCCCCGGCCCGTGCCAACGCTCCTGTGCCAACAGAGGTGGCCGCTCCAGCCCCTGCCCCGGCCGCCGTACCGGAGCCAAGCCTGTTCAAAGGCCTGGTGAAGTCGCTGGTGAGCCTGTTCGCCACCAAGGAAGAGCCTGCCGCACCGGTTGTGGTTGAAAAACCTGCCGCCGAGCGTCCGGCCCGCAACGAAGAGCGTCGCAACGGTCGCCAGCAGAGCCGCAACCGTAACGGTCGCCGCGATGAAGAGCGCAAGCCTCGCGAAGAGCGTGCACCGCGTGAAGAACGCGCACCACGTGAGCCGCGTGAAGAGCGTCAGCCACGGGAAGTGCGTGAACCTCGCGAAACCCGCGAAGAAACGCCAGCGGTAGCCCGCGAAGAACGCGCACCACGCGCGCCTCGTGAAGAACGTGCACCGCGCGCTCCGCGTGAAGATCGCAAGCCACGTGGCGAGCGTGAAGAACGCGTTCGTGAACTGCGCGAGCCTCTGGATGCCGCTCCGGCTGCTCCGGCCGCTGCTGCTACCGCTACGGCTGCTACCGCTGAAGAACGCCCAGCTCGTCAGCCACGTGAAGAACGCGCGCCACGCCCACCGCGTGAAGAACGTCAGCCACGTGCCGAACAAGCTGCCGCAGCCGCAACTGAAGAAGAACTGACCACCAACGAAGAGCAACTGTCGGAAGACGGTCAGGAAAGCGCCGAAGGCGACCGTCCACGCCGCCGCTCCCGTGGTCAGCGTCGTCGCAGCAACCGTCGCGAGCGTCAGCGTGACGCCAACGGCAACGTGATCGAAGGTTCGGAAGAGTCCGAGTCCGGCGAAAACGCTGAAGCGCCAAGCACTGCCGATCTGGCCGCCGGCCTGGCTGTCACCGCAGCTGTTGCCAGCAGCGTGATCAGTGCTCCAGCAGAAGCTGAAGCCAATGTGCAAGCCGAACGCGCCACTGCCGCGACCCTGGAAGCAGCTCCGGTTGAAGCGCCAGTCGTTGAAGCGACCACACCGGTCGAAGTCACCGCCTCGCCGGAAATCGAAGTGGCGCCAGCGCCAGAAGCCCAGCCTGCTGTTGAAGCGGCTGCCGAGCCAGCACCAGTGGTAGAAGCACCTGCCCAGGCTGCGGAAGCGGTTGTTGAAACCGTGACTGACACCGTGCGTGAAGTTCGCGAAGAGCAAACCGCATTCAACTGGGTGGCCGAGCCAGCCGTCGCTGAAACCGCTGCACCTGCCGCTGAAACCCAAGTGGCTGAAGCCATGGTTTCCGAGCCGGTGGTTGCCGCAGCAGAACCGGCCCCGGCGCCGGTGGTTGAAGCGCCGGCAGTTGAAGCACCGGTCGTTGCCCAGGCACCTGCACCAGTGGTCGAAGCCGCTCCTGCCAGCGCCCTGACGCCAAGTGGCCGTGCGCCTAACGACCCGCGTGAAGTGCGTCGTCGCAAGCGTGAAGCCGAGCGTCTGCAGAAGGAAGCTGAACTGGCTGCCGCTGCGGCTCCAGCTGAAGCGGTTGTCGCCGCCGAGCCTGCACCGGTTGCTGCTGAAGTGGTTGAGGCAGCTCCTGCCCCGGCTGCCGAAGTGGCTGCCGAGCCGGTTGAGTCGGTGATCCACGAAGCACCGCGCTCCGTTCAGGAAGCGGTAGAGCAACACGAGCAGGCCCAGGAAAAAGAGCACGAGCCTAAACCTCTCGTCTGATTCCATCGGCCACTAAAAAGCCCCGCCTGGTGATCCCAGGCGGGGCTTTTTTTACATCTGTGAAATCACACCATTCCCCTGTGGGAGCAGCCGGTCGACGCTCGATTGCTCGCGATGGCGGAATGACATTCAACATTGGTGCTAGCTGATCCACCGCTATCGCGAGCAAGCTCGCTCCCACAAGGATCTATGCTGGCCTGAAGGTTAGTGCTTCAGGCACATCCACATCCCACACCACACCAGAATCATCCACGCTCACTTCAACCACTCGCCCTTGGGCGAACAGCGGCTTGGCGCCGCGATCCCCCGATAACGCCATCAACCCCGCCGCGAAGTCCCGTCCGAACCCGACCGGATGCCCGTACCCGCCGTCCTGCACGGGCACGCTGATACTGTCATCGCCAATCCCCGCCACCACTTGCTCGATACTCGATGGCAGGATGAACGGCATATCCCCCAGCACCATCAGCCAGCCATCGAGTTGCTTGCAGGCAGCGACTCCCGCGGCAATGCTGTCGCCCATTCCCGTCGATTCGATCAGCACAATCTCGCAGCCATAGGCCTGAGCCATGCGAATCACTTGCGGGCGGTCAGCAGTGGTCACCAGTACGCGCTTGTCCAGCGTCGCCGGCAGGTTGACCAATGTGTGCTCGATGACGGACCGCACCACGCCGTCACGCCCGGTGCAATCGGCCACCAATTTATCCTTTTCGGTACCCGCCACCTGACGAAACCGGCTGCCCTGCCCCGCTGCCAACACGATAACGCCGATGGATTTGCTCATACGCTCTCCCGCAGGACTTTCTTCTGCTTCAGTTCGATGCCGTTTTTGACCGCCACGATTTCCGCCATGAGCGACAAGGCAATTTCCGCTGGATTATGACTGCCGATGTGCAAACCGATCGGACCATGCAAGCGGTCAATCGCCGATTGCGACAAACCCAGTTGAGCCAGGTTTTCCCGGCGCTTCTGGCTGTTGACCCGCGACCCCAGCGCTCCGACGTAAAAAGCCCTGGAGTCCAGGGCCGTGAGCAGCGCCATGTCATCCAGACGCGGATCATGGGTCAAGGCCACGATAGCCGTGCGTTCATCGGTCTGGATATTCAATACCGCCTCATCCGGCATGCCCGAAACGAATCGTCCGTGCTGCTGCTCCCAGCCGTAGACGAACTCGCTACGCGGGTCGCAAATCAGCACCTCGAAATCCAGCAGCCGGGCCATTTCCGCCACATAGCGCGACAGCTGCCCCGCGCCGATCAGCAGCAAGCGCCAGCGCGGGCCATGGATCACCCGCAAGGTCTGTCCATCGAACGTCAACACGTCAGTTTTACTGGCCGGCTGCAAAAGTACTGCGCCGGTGGTCAGGTTCAGTTCACGCGCAACGATTTCATGGGCCTCGCAACGGGCGAGCAATTGCTCGACCCAATCCCCATCGTCGATACGCTCCTCGGTCAAGCGCAAGGTGCCACCGCAGGGCAAGCCGAAACGTGCGGCTTCCTCGCGGGTCACGCCGTAGGTGATCAATTGCACCGGCGGCCCGTCAAGTGCGAGGCGTCCGTCGTGCAGCCGGGCAATCAAGTCATCTTCGACACACCCGCCCGAGACCGAACCAATCACCATGCCGTCTTCGCGCAAAGCCAGCATGGCGCCGGGTGCCCGGGGCGCAGTGCCCCAGGTTTCGACCACGCTGTACAACACCACCCGCTGACCGGCGCGATGCCATTGCAACACGCTGCGCAGGACGTTCAGATCGGCACTGTCCATCAGGCGCCGGCCTTCTGCCAACCCGACAACTGATAACGAACAGGCAGATTGCGGATGCGTTTGCCGGTGGCGGCGAAGATCGCGTTGCACAGTGCCGGCGCAATCGGTGGCACGCCCGGTTCACCCACACCACCCAACGGGACATTGCCCGGCGGCGTCACCAGATGCACCGCCACTTCTTTCGGCGCCAGGGACATGCGCGCCACTTCGTACATATGGAAGTTATCCTGCTGGACTTTGCCGTCCTTGAAGCTGATTTCCCCAAGCACCGCATTACCCAGGCCCATGACACAGGCGCCTTCGAATTGCGCGCGAATCCGCTCGGGGTTGATCTGCGGCCCGCAATCGACGGCGATGTCAGCCTTGTGCACCACCAGCGTACCGTCGTCCTTGACCTCCACCTCGATCACCGCCGCCACATACGTCACGAAGCTGTAATGCACTGCCAGGCCCAGGCCGCGTCCCTTGGGCAACTCACGCCCCCAACCGGCGGCTTTGGCGGCGGTCTCCAGTACCGTGCGCAGGCGCGCGGTGTCGATCGGATAACGCTCGGGGGATTCGCCGTAGTTCCACTCTTCACTCAAGGTACGCGGATCGATCTGACGGTCCGGGCCGAGCAATCTGATCTGGTACTTCAGCGGATCCTGCCCGGCCTTGTGCGCCAGTTCATCGATAAAACTCTGGATCGCGAAACCATGGGGAATGTTCGACACCGAGCGATACCAACCTACCCGGGTATGCACCGTTGCCTCGGGGTTTTCCAGGCGAATGTTGGGGATCGCATACGCCATGTTGGTGAACCCCATGCCCAGTTCGAACGCCGCCTCATGGTTCATGCCCGGCGCAAACAACGCGGTGATGCTCGGCGCCACCGTACGGTGCAACCAGCCGGATGGCAGGCCATCCTTGTTCAGGCTGGCCTTGAGGTATTCGGCCGACACGGTGTGAAAATAGGAACAGTGGATGTCGTCTTCGCGGGTCCATTGCACCCGCACCGCTTTGCCGGGGAATTCCTTGGCGAGGATGGCGGCCTCGATGATGAAGTCAGGCTTGGACTTGCGCCCGAACCCGCCCCCGAGCAGGGTCACGTTGAACGTGACCTTGTCGAACGGCAGGCCCAGGCGCTCACCGATCCGTTCCCGGGTGACCTGCGGCGCCTGGCTTGGCCCCCAGGCTTGGCACGCACCGTCCTTGAACCGCGCAATGGCGACCATCGGTTCCATCGGCGACTGTGACATATGCGGCAAGTAGTAGGAGGCTTCCAGCGTGCTATCGGCGCTGGCCATGGCCTCATCGAGGTTGCCGGTATTGCGCACCACCTTGCCGGGCTTGAGCGAGGCGGCTTCGAGTTCCTTGCGATAGGCAATCGAGTCGTAGCTGGCGTTGGGGCCGTCGTCCCATTCGATTTTCAGTGCCTCGCGGCCCTTGATCGCCGCCCAGGTATTGCTCGCCACCACGGCGATGCCGCCCAGGGGTTGGAACTCCGAAGGCAACGGGCGGCTTTCGATCTGTACCACTTTGACCACGCCTGGGACTTTCATCGCCGCACTGCCATCGAAGCTTTTGACCTTGCCGCCATACACCGTGGGTCGCGCGATGGTCGCGTACAGCATGCCGTCGAAATGCACGTCGGCGCCGTACACCGCACGACCATTGACGATGTCCTCACCGTCGATGGCCTTGGTGCCTTCCTTACCGATATATCGAAATTCCGAAGGTTGCTTGAGTCTCAGGCTTTCTCGCGCAGGCACGGCCAAAGCGCCAGCGGCGGCGGCCAGCGCGCCATAGCCCAGTTCGCGGCCCGACGGTTTATGAATGACTTTATGAAGTTGCGCCTGGCACTCGCCGACTGACACTTTCCATTGGTCAGCGGCGGCTTGTTCCAGCATCGCGCGTGCGGCGGCGCCGCAACGACGCATCGGCTCGTACCAGTGACGCATGCTGCGCGAGCCGTCGGTGTCCTGGTTGCCGAAGCGCGCTTCATCGCCGGGGGCCTGCTGTACCTTGACCATCGCCCAGTCGGCTTCCAGTTCATCGGCCACCACCATGGTCAAGCTGGTGCGCACGCCCTGGCCCATCTCCGAGCGGTTGCAGATAACGGTCACCGTGCCATCGGCGGCGATGCTCACATAGACTTTCGGATCGTCGACCCAGCCGTGGGGCATGCCGTCGGCGCCGAACTTCTTCTCTTTCTCTTCGGCAAACGCGTCTTGCCAGCCCCAACTCGCGGCGACCACCAGCGCACCGGTCGCCCCCACACCCTTGAGAAAACCACGGCGACTGAGGTTGCTCAGGGCGAAATCATTCGGTAACCGGCTCATGCCTTGGCCTCCTTCAGGTGAGTGGAAGCCTGACGGATCGCGGTCTTGATACGGTTATAGGTGCCGCAGCGGCAGATGTTGCCGACCATGGCTTCTTCGATCTGCTCGTCGCTCGGGTTCGGATGGGTCTTGAGCAGCGCCGTCGCCGACATGATTTGCCCGCCCTGGCAGAAGCCGCATTGAGCCACTGCCGTGTCGAGCCAGGCTTGCTGCACGACTTTGCCGACCGGATCGGCGTGCAGGTTGTCGATGGTGCTGACATTCTGCCCGACGACTGAACCGATGGGCGTAATGCAACTGCGTGCCGGAGCCCCTTCGATATGAATGGTACAGGCGCCGCACAGGCCCATGCCGCAGCCGAATTTGGTGCCGTTGTAACCGGCCACGTCGCGGATCGCCCAGAGCAGCGGCATGTCCTCGGTGACGTCGAGTTGATGGTCTTGACCATTGAGTTTCAGGGTAATCATGGGCACGCCCGCATAGGTCTTGAGTTATGGGGTCGAGCAATCTGCCGCTGGATCTCGGTGGGTCGCACGCAGATCGACTCAGGCTAATGGGCTCTCTTATGCTGACTCAAACGGTCTGCACCGGGCCTTTGGTGGAGCAAGAGTGTGCATCGTTAGCTGACTAAGTTAACCGAGCATTAACAAAAAAGCCCTGCACAATAAACATTGTGCAGGGCTTTTTGATCCGTCCTGAAAGCTTAGCTCAATACCGGTTCGGCTCCATTTCCAGATCGACATGGAAACGCTCGAGAATGTCTTTCTGGATGCGCTGCGCCAGGTTCAACAGTTGCAGGCCCGTCGCGCCTCCATAGTTGACCAGCACCAGCGCCTGCAATTTATGCACGCCAGCATCAGCTTCACGGAAACCTTTCCACCCTGCCCGCTCGATCAGCCAACCGGCGGCCAGTTTCATCTGCCCGTCGGGTTGCGCATAGGCCACCAGGTCCGGGTATTCACCCTTGAGCCGTGCAGCCAGCGCCGACGACACCAAAGGGTTCTTGAAAAAGCTGCCGGCATTGCCGAGTACGGCCGGGTCCGGGAGTTTTTCGTTGCGGATGCTGCAAATGGCCTGGCTGACATCGCTGGCGGTCGGATGCTCGATGCCTTGTTCGGTCAGGCGCTGGCGCACCGGGCCGTACTCCAGGTGCAGATGCGCGGCGCGGTCGAGGGCGAAACGCACACGCAGGATCAACCAACGCCCCGGCTCCTGCTTGAACAGGCTGTCGCGGTAGGCGAAGTTGCACTCTTGCAGGGTAAAGTCGCGCAGTTCGCCGGTCTGGCGATCGAGGGCGGTCAGGCCGGCGAACACGTCCTTGATCTCGACGCCATAAGCGCCGATGTTCTGCATCGGTGCCGCACCGACAGTGCCGGGAATCAGGCTGAGATTTTCCAGGCCGGACAGCCCCAGGGACAGTGTGTGTTGCACAAATGGATGCCAGGGCTCGCCTGCCTCGGCCTCGATCACCACTTTGCCGCCCTCATCGCTCAGCACGCGAATCCCGCGCGTGGCCATGCGCAGAACCAGTGATTCGATATCTGCCGTCAGCAACAGGTTGCTGCCGCCGCCGATCACCAGCACCGGGACCTTGTGCTCCAGCCCGTAGGCCAGAGCTTCGCGCACATCGGCGTCGCTATGGGCCTGGGCAAACAGCCGGGCCTGGACATCCACGCCAAAGCTGTTGAACGGCTTGAGCGAAACCTGTGATTGAACCTGCAAACTCATAACCGTCCCTTCAATTCGATCACCAGCAAATCACTGGCGTGCTCGATCAGGTCCAGCACCTGCTCGAAGCCTTGTTCGCCGTCGTAGTACGGGTCCGGCACTTCATCGACTGGCGACTGGTAGCGACGCAGGAACAGGTCCAATTCGGCCTTGCCCTTGGCCGGCTGCAAGGCCTTGAGGTTGCGCAGGTTGCTGTTGTCCATCGCCAGGATCAGGTCGTAGGTGGCGAAATCGGCACGACTGACTTGCCGGGCGCGCTGGGCGGACAAGTCATAACCGCGCAGCTTCGCCGCGGCCTGACTGCGCTTGTCCGGCGCCTTGCCGACATGCCAATCACCGGTGCCGGCGGAGGCCACTTCAACCTGATCGGCCAAGCCGGCCTCGCGCAGCTTATGCCGCAGCACGCCTTCGGCCGTGGGCGAGCGACAGATGTTGCCCAGGCAGACAAACAGAACCCGCATCACGCCTCCAGCAGGCGACGAACGCGCTCAAGGTCTTCAACGGTGTCGACACCGGGCGGCGGCGCGATCAGTGCATCGGCGACGTGAATTCGTACGCCGTGCCACAGCGCACGCAGCTGTTCCAGACACTCAGTGTTTTCCAGCCAGCATGGACCCCAGCTGACGAAATCCTGCAGGAATCCGGCGCGATAGGCATAAATGCCGATATGGCGGCGGTACGGCACACCTTCGGGCAACTGCTCACGGTTCACGGCGAAGGCATCCCGCGCCCAGGGCAAGGTAGAGCGGCTGAACGTCAGCGCCAGGCCATTGAGGTCGCTGACGACCTTGACCACGTTGGGATTGAACAGGGTGTCCACGTCTTCGATCGGTTCGGCCAGGGTGGCCATGCGCGCTTCGGCGTGGGCTGCCAGGTTGGCGGCCACCTGATCGATCACGTTCGGCGGGATCAGCGGCTCGTCGCCCTGGACGTTGACCACGATAGCGTCGGGCGCCAGGCCCAGCTTCATCGCGACTTCGGCCAGGCGATCGGTGCCGGAGTTGTGATCCTCACGGGTCAACACCACTTCGGCGCCAAAGCCATTGCAGGCCTCGACGATGCGCGCGTCGTCGGTGGCCACCACCACCCGCTCGGCGCTGCTTTTGCTCGCCTGTTCCCAGACGTGCTGGATCATCGGCTTGCCGGCGATCAGCAGCAGCGGCTTGCCGGGCAGGCGTGTGGAGGCGTAACGCGATGGAATGACGACGGTAAAGGCTGTGGTCATTTATCCAGGCGCTCGTCGGTGGTCAGGGTGCGCGCTTCGGATTCGAGCATCACCGGGATACCGTCGCGAATCGGGTAGGCCAGGCCTGCGCCCTTGCTGATCAGCTCGGTCTTGTCGGCGCTGAGCTTGAGCGGGCCTTTGCAGACCGGGCAAGCGAGGATATCGAGCAATTTGGTGTCCATGAGCATTCCCTGGAAAAAACGGAGTTAAGGCAACAAACGAGCCGGCAGCAGGCGCATCAACTGCGTGTCGAACCAGGCCACGAAGGCCGGCGACGGCACAGCATCGACCGCCAGGTACCACCAGTCGGCGGCGGCAAAAGCACGGCATTTCACCGCGTCCTTTTCCGTCATCACCAACGGCAATGACGGCATGAAATTCAACGCCTCCACGCTGTATTCGGCGTGGTCGGCAAACGCATGTGGGACTGGCTGCCAGTGTAGCGTTTCGAGAGTCTTGAAGAAACGTTGTGGATTGCCGATGCCGGCCACCGCGTGCACGGCCTGGCCTGCGCCAAAGTGGTCGAGGGGACGACGTTCGCCGCTGCGCAGGTTGACCAGCGCGGTGGGTTGCAACTGGAAGGCAAATCCATCATCGCGGTCGGCCACGGCACCGTTGTAGAGGACCGCGTCGACGCTTTGCAGGCGCTCGACCGGCTCACGCAATGGCCCGGCAGGCAGGCAACGGCGATTGCCCAGGCCACGGGCAGCGTCGATCAGCACCAGTTCCAGGTCACGGGCAATGCGGTAGTGCTGCATGCCGTCGTCGGACAGGATCAGGTCCAGCGGCTCACTGGCCAACAAGGTTTTGACGGCGTTGCTGCGATTGGGGTCGATCATCAGCGGGACGCCCGTGCGCTGGACGATCAGCAACGGCTCGTCACCGGCGACGTCGGCGCTTTGCTCGGCCTCGACTCGCCATGGCAGTTGCGGCGGTTTGGCGCCGTAGCCGCGGCTGACCACGCCGACCCGCAGGCCGCTGCGCTGGCAGTGCTCGATCATCCACAGAATCAGCGGTGTCTTGCCGGTGCCACCCACGGTGATGTTGCCGACCACGATCAGCGGCACCGGTGGCTGATAGATCTCGCCCTCTCCGGCCAGAAAGCGCTTGCGCTTGTTCATGACCACGCGCCGGTACAGCCATTCCAGCGGCTGCAACAGTTTCAGGGCCGGATGACCTGCGTACCACGCGGCGAGCAATCGATCGGACATGGCCATCAGGACGCGGGGGGCGCCGCTTCGACAGTGGTCATGCGCAAATGGCTGAAACCGAGCTTGCCGGCCGCATCCATGGCGGTGATGACGGACTGATGCTGTGTCTTGCCATCAGCGCTGATCGACAGTGGCCGGTTGGTGTCGCCATTGGCTTCCTTTTGCAGCGCGTCCATCAGCGAAGCCAGGTCGCTTTTCGGCAGGATCTGGTTGTTCACCGAGAACACGCCGTCGGCACTGATGGCGATGTCCAGAGGCTTGTTCTGATCGTCGGCCGGCGCGCCGCTGACCGCTTCCGGCAGATCGACGCGTAGCTGGGTTTCACGGGTGAAGGTGGTGGTCACGACAAAAAACAGCAGCAGGATGAACACCACGTCGATCAGCGACGCGAGGTTGATGTCCACCGTTTCCCGTGGTTTGCGGCGGAATTTCACGCTTTGCTCCCGGCCAGGTCCACATCACGGTCGCCCTGCACTACCTCGACCAGTTTGATCGCTTCCTGCTCCATCCCTACCACCAGCTCATCGATCCGGCGTTGCAGGAATCGATGGAAGAATACCGCCGGGATACCAACCATCAAACCGGCAGCCGTGGTGATCAGGGCCTTGGAAATACCACCGGCCAGTACCGAGGCGTTGGTGGTCATGCCTGAGCCTGTGAACGCGCTGAAAATATCGATCATGCCCAGCACGGTACCGAGCAAGCCCAGCAATGGGGCCATGGCAGCAATGGTGCCCAGGGCGTTGACGTAGCGTTCGAGCTCATGGATGACCCGTTGAGCGGCCTCTTCGATGCACTCCTTCATGATCTCGCGACCATGCTTGGAGTTGGCCAGGCCGGCCGCCAGGATCTCGCCCAAAGGCGAATTGGCGCGCAGTTCCTTGAGCTTTTCCTTATTGAGCTGTTTGTCCTTGATCCAGACCCATACCTGCCCGAGCAAGTGCTCCGGGGTCACGCGGCTGGCCCGCAGGGTCCACAGACGCTCGGCAACGATCGCCATGGCCGCGATGGAACTCAAAATGATCGGCAGCATCATCCAGCCGCCGGATTTGACCAATTCCCACACAGTGACAGCCCCCTCGAAAAAGTGCGCCACTCTAACATAGGGGGTGGACGCACCGAAGACCGTGATGTCGCATCCGGTCGGGCTTTGATAACGCTCGGTTATGGGTTCAAGGGCGGCGGATCGCGCCAGAAACGCCGTTCCTGGCGCAATGACCACGGCGGCTCGAAGCGTCCCAGTTGCAGACGAATGGCACCCTGTTCGACGCTGTCGTAGATCGCCATTCCACGTTTTTGATAACGCGCGATGACCGTGGGATGCGGATGGCCAAACGAATTGCCCTGCCCGCGGGAGATCAGCGCACCTTTGGGTTGCAGGACATCCAGCAGGGCATTGGACGACGAGCTGCGACTGCCGTGGTGTGGCGCCTGCAGCCAATCGGTGGGCCGAGCCAACGGACTGTCCAGCAGGGCTCTCTCGGCGGCGGCATCGATGTCACCACTCAACAGCAGCCGTTCGCCATTGGCCTCGATCAGCAAGACACAAGAGTTCTGGTTGCTATCGCCGGCCAATGGCCAGTGCCAAAGCTGGAAATCGACTTCATCCCAGGTCCATCGCCGACCGCTCTCACATCTCCCGGCCTGCAGTTGCGCAGGCAAGTCTGACGGTTCACCACTGACCACCTGTTTCACCGGCAACCCCCTGGCAATCGCCGGGGCACCGCCGGCATGATCGGCGTGGGCGTGGCTGATCAGCATCAGGTCTATGCCCTTTACCCCCAGTTTGCGCAATGCCGGCAGCACCACCCGTTCCCCCTGGTCGAGTTCTCCGAAACGCGGTCCGGCGTCATACAGCAACGTGTGATGCCGGGTGCGCACCAGGATCGCCAGGCCTTGACCGACATTCAGTTGCCAGACTTCCGCCATGCCCTCCTGCAACATCGGCCTGGGCGAAAAAACCAGCATCAACAGCATGGGCCACCCTAACGGGCGCATCGGCAAGCCTCGCGGCAGCAAGAGCAAAAAGGCGCCAATAGCACCGATTGCCCAGGCCCATAGCGGGACTGCCGCGGGCACCCAAGCAGGAACCTGACCGGAGACGAACCCCAATCCGCTGAACCAACCGTCGATCAGACCGCCCGCCAGCCACAGCAATTTCTCACCCACATAAGGCACCGGCAGCAACAGCGTCCCGAGCAACGCCGGTGGCAATACCACCAGACTGATCCAGGGCACCGCAAACAAATTGGCCAGCGGCCCGCTCAGACTGATGGGCAACCCCAGTGCCAATAACAACGGGCACAGCCCGATTGCAATCAGCCACTGGGCACGGGTCCAGGTCTGCCACCAACGCCACGGCCCCAAACGTCCGCCGAAGGTCAATATCAAGACTGCCACGGCCGCGAAAGACAGCCAGAAACCAGGCTGGAGACTCGCCAGCGGCGCCAGCAGCAAAATGCCGTTGAGTGCCAACAACAGTGGCCACCACGCACCGAGATGACGGAACCGCAGACGCCACAACAACACCAGACCAATCATCAAGCAGGCCCGTCGCACCGGCACCTCGAAACCGGCCAGCATCCCGTAGCCGAGCGCAGCGGCGAATGCCAGGCCACACGCCCAGGGCAACCATGGCAGACGGTTCGGCCATAACCCAAAGCGGGCCAGGCCGGCGATCAGCAGATACACGACGCCCGCCAGCAATCCGATGTGCTGCCCGGAAATCACCAACAGATGAACCGTGCCGGTGTCCTGCAATACCTGCCAGTCTTCGCGACTCAACCCGGCGCCGTCCCCGAGCACCAACGCCGTCAACGCGCCGTTTCGCCCTTGGGCATCCACCGCCAGCAAACGCTGACGGATTGCATCGCGCCAGGCCCATTGGGCTGGCGCAAGGCGTTCGCCCTGCTTGATCGTCCCGGTCGCCCCGATGCGTTGTGCCAGCAACCAGGCCTGGTAGTCGAAGGCCTGCGGATTGAGCAGCCCGACCGGACGCTTCAACTTGACTGCCAGGCGCCAGCGCTCGCCACTGTTCACCGGCGGCCCGCCATACCAGGCCAGACGCATTTGCTGCGGCAGCCGGGTACGTCGGGACTGGATGTCGGTCAACTCGAAACGCACGACACCGTCGTCATGCCGGGGCAAGCCAGTGACCCGCCCTTCGACCCAACGGGTTTCTCCGTCCAGCGCCGGCGGTAACCGGTCATCCAGCGCCCACTGCGCATTCGCGCAGGCCCAACTCAGGCCGAACAAGTAAAACGCCACCGGATAAGTCCTGAACGGCAGCAACATCAAACCCGCTACCGGCATCGCCAGCCATAACCAGACCGGCGGTAATGCCGGTAAAAAACGCAAGGTCAAAAGACCCAACGCCAGCGCCATCATCCCTGTGCGCATAAGCCCGTCCTTGAAAGTCCCCTTCAAGGCTTAGCCCGCTCGTCGCATGGGCGCCGTCAATAATTGTCACAAAATCTGAATAGGCAGTTCATGGAATCCAGACATACTTGCCGCCCTGACCGACCGAGAAGCCTTATGCCCCGGCGCTTATTCAAACGCTACATGCCAGACCCGATGAGCATCAGGGAACACAAGTCCTTACGCTTTCTCGGCACGCTGTTGCATGACCCGAACCTGTGGCACCTCAACCGCCACTCCGTTGCCCGCGCCATGGCGGTGGGGCTGTTCGCCGCGTTCCTGCCGATCCCGCTACAGATGCTGCTGGCGGCAATCCTCGCCATCATCGTGCGCGGCAACATGCCGATTGCCGTGAGCCTGGTCTGGCTGACCAACCCGATCACCATGCCCGCCGTGTTCTTCTGCACGTACCAGACCGGCGCCTGGCTGATGGACGTTCCCGCCCGGCAGTTGCCGGACTCACTGAACTGGGAATGGATCACGGGTGAAATCTCAACCTTGTGGCAACCGTTTCTGTTGGGCTCGGTGGTAACGGGGCTGGTACTCGGCGCACTGGCCTACTTCCTGGTGATGATGTATTGGCGCTGGTGGGTGGCCAGGCAGTGGAAGCGGCGCAAGAAGAGCCGGATGTGAGAATGCAAAACGGCCTCCACTTGGGAGGCCGTTTTTTTTTGCGGTGTCCGGGCTGACGCCATCGCGAGCAAGCTCGCTCCCACATTCAATCTACGCGGCGAACAAGATCCCCTGTGGGAGCGAGCTTGCTCGCGATGCAGGCGACGCGGTATTCCTTAAGTCCGCATCCCGCGCCCGCTGACCAGCAACCTTGCACTACCGAAATACAGCACCGCGGTCGCAACCAGCATGAAGGCGATGGCCACGCTGATGCGGATATCCGATACGCCAAGAATGCCGTAGCGGAACGCGTTGACCATGTGCAACACCGGGTTGGCCAAGGACACGGTCTGCCAGAACGGTGGCAGCAAGGTGATCGAGTAGAAGACCCCGCCCAGGTAGGTCAGTGGCGTCAGCACGAAAGTCGGGATGATCGAAATGTCATCGAAGTTGCGCGCAAACACGGCGTTGATGAAGCCCAGCAACGAGAAGATGGTCGCGGTCAGCACCACCACCAGAATGGTCACGCCCAGGTGATGCACCTGCAAGTGGGTGAAGAACAGCGACAGCAGGGTCACGATGATCCCCACCATCAGGCCACGCAGCACGCCACCCAGGGTATAGCCGATCAGAATGGTGTGCGGCGACAACGGCGAGACCATCAATTCTTCAATGGACCGCTGGAACTTGCTGCCGAAGAAACTCGACACCACGTTGCCGTAGGAGTTGGTGATCACCGACATCATGATCAGCCCCGGCACGATGTACTCCATGTAAGTGAAGCCACCCATGTCGCCGATCTGCCGACCGATCAGATTACCGAAGATCACGAAGTACAGGACCATGGTGATGGCCGGCGGCAGCAGGGTCTGGGGCCAGATCCGGGTGAAACGCCGGACTTCACGGTAAACGATGGTGTTGAGGGCAACGAGGTTGGGGCGCAGCTCGGAACTCATACCGCCACCTTCGACAGATTTTTCTCAACCAGGGACACGAACAACTCCTCGAGGCGATTGGTTTTGTTACGCAGGCTCAGCACTTCGATGTTCTGCTGCGCCAACTGGGTGAACAGCGCGGTGATGCCCATGGACTTTTCCACCTGGACTTCCAGGGTGTGGCTGTCGATCAGCCGTGACGGGTAGCCGAGCAACTGCGGCGCCGCTGGCAGGTCGCCCTTGAGGTCCAGCAGGAAGGTTTCGACATGCAACTGGCTGAGCAACTGCCGCATGCTGGTGTTCTCGACGATGGTGCCGTGGTCGATGATGCCGATGTTGCGGCACAGCTGCTCAGCCTCTTCCAGATAGTGGGTCGTGAGGATGATGGTGATGCCTTTCTGGTTCAGCTCGGTGAGGAAGCTCCACATCGAACGACGCAGCTCGATGTCCACCCCGGCGGTCGGCTCGTCGAGGATCAGCAGACGCGGTTCATGAACCAGCGCGCGGGCGATCATCAGGCGACGCTTCATACCGCCGGAAAGCGAGCGCGATGGCACGTCCTTCTTGTCCCACAGGCCGAGCTGGGTCAGGTACTGTTCGGCGCGTTCCTTGGCGATTTTCGCCGGGATGCCGTAGTAGCCGGCCTGGGTCACGACGATGTCGAAGGTCTTTTCGAACTGGTTGAAGTTGAATTCCTGAGGCACCACGCCGATGGAGCGCTTGAGCTGCGCAGGATTCCTGTCCAGGTCGTGACCGAAGATGTTCACCGTGCCGCTGGTCTTGTTCACCAGGGTCGAGAGAATGCCGATGGTCGTGGACTTGCCGGCGCCGTTCGGGCCGAGCAAGGCGAAAAAGTCACCTTCGGCGACATCCAGATCGATACCACTCAGGGCCTGGAAACCGTTGCCGTAGGTTTTGGTTAGCTGCCGGATGGACAGAGCGGAACTCATATCTGATTTACGCACCAAGAAGGGAAGAAAAGGATAAGTATGGGCGGCGGCGAACAAAACAACCGCAGCGGAGTGGCACAATGGTGCTTGTCGCCGCCACACAAGTACAGTCAAGCGTGTCGATAGTGAGTATTAAGTCAACGCGGTCATGACCGCCTTTTGATACGCCGGACGCTGCTTCAACCGGCCATACCAGGCCTGCAGATGCGGTTGTGGCGCACGGTCGATCGGCATCTCGAACCAGGCATAAATGAAACTGCCCAGGGGAATATCACCCATGCCGATCTCGTCTCCGGACAGGTAGGGCTTGTTCGCCAACGCCTGATCGGCCATTGCCAGCAGCGTGTCGCACTCCTTGATCGCCGCCTTGATGGCGGGCCAGTCCTGCTGGTCTGCCGGGGTACGCAGCACACCCCAGAACACGGTACGGAACGGGCCGGCAAAGCTTGAGGTGGTCCAGTCCATCCACTTGTCGGCAGTGGCCCGGGCCTTGGGACTATTCGGGTACCAGGCCGTGCCGTCGGCATGCAAGGCCATCAGGTAACGCACGATGGCGTTGGACTCCCACAACACAAAACCGTCGTCTTCAATGACAGGCACGCGACCATTGGGATTCATGGCGCGGTATTCGGGTGTATCGACGACACCAAAGGCGCCACCGGCATCGATCGCCTCGTAGGCCAGTCCCAGTTCTTCGGCGGCCCACAATGGTTTTCTGACATTCGACGAGTTTTTCCGACCCCAGATCTTCAGCATGACCGCCTCTTTTTCGGTAAGTGGGCAGGCAGCATACGCCGGATCAGGCGCGACTCAAATCGCTCTGCATGTCGCCCAATAGTGGTTGCTGTTGCTCACCGAACAGGTGCGGATAGCACTTTTCCAGGTGTTCGAAAAAGAACGCTTCAGGTACGTCGGCGAACTGGCCGTGATCGACCAGGTACTCCATCAGCTTCGCGCCATCGCGGTTGAAGGGATGAAAAACGCTGTCGTTGATCCCGTCGAATTCCAGCGGCGCCACATTGAACAGGTCGCAGAGTTTGCGGTTGAACGCGGGTGTCGCCTTGACCCAGCGATCCTGCAAGTAAAACTCGGTGTAGCCGTGCATGGCGAACATGTCGCTCTTGAGCAATTCGAGCAGCCGTGGCGTCGACAAATGATTGCGCACATCCGCCAGACCGATCCGCGCGGGAATCCCGCAATGCCGCGCTGCACCTGCCAGCAACGTGGCCTTGGGCACGCAGTAACTCTCCCCGACCGCCAGCGCATAACTGCCGCGCAGGGTCTGCGGGTCGCGACTGAACGTGTACGGGTTGTAGCGCACCGCTTCGCGCACGGCGTAATAGAGACTGATCGCCTGCTCTAGCGGATCGCGACTGGCGCCACGGTGCTTTTCGGCGAACTCCACCACGGACGGATGGTCACTATCGATGAAGCGGCCGGGACTCAGATACTCGCGCATGAAAGTAATCTCCTGGGGAAGCCCCGAGTCTAGCGAGAGCTTCAGCACAGAGGTAACGACGTTTCGGCCAAACATGGCCGCTTTGCCGCTCGCTCAATGAACGTATTTCCCACGTGTGCGGCCCATTTGTCGCACGAAAATCATCCGGGGTTTCCCACGATTCGAATCACATCGCTCCAACCAGCCTGTTTCGCGGATGCCGTCTAAGCTCTGTGGGCTGGTTCGCCCTGGTTTCACGGAGGAATGAATATGCTGTTGTTGTGGATACTGGTTTTGCTGGTCGGGATTGCTTATTTGGCCCACCGCCGCATCGCCCCGCTGCCCGCCTTGGTCATCGTGGCCATCTATGTTGTGGCCATGGGCGCTTTCAGCCGCGCACCGGGCTGGCTGCTGCTGGTTTTCTGGGCGTTGATCGCCGCCGTCGCCGCGCCTTTGCTGCTGCCCGACCTGCGCCGCAAATTGTTCAGCGCGCCGATGTTCAACTGGTTCCAGAAAACCCTGCCGCCGATGTCGCAAACCGAACGCGATGCCATCGACGCTGGCACGGTCTGGTGGGACGGCGAACTGTTCACTGGCCGTCCGGACTGGAGCAAGCTGCTGTCCTATCCCAAGGCGCAATTGAATGAAGAGGAACAGGCCTTCATCGACGGGCCGACCGAAACACTCTGCGCCATGGTCAGTGAATGGCAGCTCGGTCAAACCATGGACCTGCCGCCGCAAGCCTGGACATTCATCAAGGACAACGGCTTTTTCGCCCTGATCATCCCCAAGGAGTTTGGCGGCAAGGGCTTCTCCGCCTATGCCCACTCGCAAGTGGCGATGAAACTGGCGAGCCACAGCGGCGACCTTGCCTCAACCGTGATGGTCCCCAATTCCCTCGGCCCGGCCGAACTGTTGCTGCATTACGGCACCGACGAACAACGCAATCATTACCTGCCTCGCCTGGCGCGCGGCGACGACATCCCGTGTTTTGCCCTGACCGGTCCGCTGGCCGGCTCCGACGCCGGCGGCATGCCGGACTCAGGAGTGATCTGCAAAGGTGAATGGGAGGGCCAGGAAGTCCTCGGCTTGCGCCTGAACTGGGAAAAACGCTACATCACCCTCAGTCCGGTGGCCACCCTCCTCGGCCTGGCCTTCAAGGCCTACGATCCGGATCACCTGCTGGGTGACAAGGAAGACCTGGGCATCAGCCTGGCACTGATTCCGACCGACATCGCCGGTGTCGAGATCGGCCGCCGGCATCTGCCATTGGGCGCGGCATTCATGAATGGCCCGAACTCGGGCAAGGACGTGTTCGTCCCGCTGGAGTTCCTCATCGGCGGCCAGGAGATGCTCGGCAAAGGCTGGATGATGCTGATGAACTGCCTGTCGGTCGGGCGTTCGATTTCCCTGCCGGCGGTGGGCACCGGCATGGCCAAGTTCACCAGTCTGGTAACGGGCCAATACGCTCAGGTTCGCGAGCAGTTCAATGTGCCGATTGCCTCGTTCGAAGGCATCCAGGAAGCCATGGCCCGCATTGGCGGCAACGCCTGGATGATGGACGCCGCCCGCATGCTGACCGCCAATGCAGTCGATCTGGGCGAGAAACCGTCGGTGCTGTCGGCAGTTCTCAAGTACCACCTGACCGAACGCGCCCGCGACTGCATCAGCGACGCCATGGATGTGCACGGCGGCAAGGCGATCATCATGGGGCCGAACAACTACCTCGGCCGCAAATGGAACGGTGCGCCGATTTTCATCACCGTCGAAGGCGCGAACATTCTCTCGCGCAACCTGATGATCTTCGGCCAGGGCGCGATTCGCTGCCATCCGTTCGTGCTCAAGGAAATGGCCCTCGCCGGCCGTGAAGACAAGGATCAGGCGCTCAGAGAGTTCGATGACCTGCTGCTCAAGCACATCGGTTTCGCCGTGGGCAACGCCGCCAGTACGCTGGTGCTCAATCTCGGTTTCGGGCATCTGGAACACACCCCGGGCGACAAACTCAGCCAGGGTTATTTCCGCGCACTCAACCGTCAGGCCGCTGCTTTCGCCCTGCTCGCCGACCTGAGCATGATGTTGCTGGGCGGCGCACTGAAACGCCGCGAACGCCTGTCCGCACGGCTAGGCGACGTATTGAGCAACCTTTACCTGGCGTCCGCCGCACTCAAGCGCTACAACGACCTTGACTCACCGCTGTACATGGCACCACTGCTGACCTGGGCCATGGAAGAAAGCCTGGGCCAGGCGGAACGGGCAATGGATGAACTGCTGAGCAACTTCCCGAACAAAGTCGTGGGCTGCCTGTTGCGAGTGATCGTGTTCCCGTTCGGGCGCCGGCACAAAGGGCCATCGGACAAACTCGGCGCCGAAGTCGCAGGGGTGATTAGCCGCGCCAAGGGCGACCCGGCACTGGAGGAAGTGCTCCTGGGGTGCTACCGCCCGCAAGCGAGCGACGATCCGGTCGGTGCATTGCAACACGCCTGCAATCTGTTGAGCGCCGCACAGCCGCTGCAGAAAAAACTGCATATGGCACTCAAGAGTGGCCAGGTCAAACCGGTGGCCGGCGAGTCGGTGATCGATGCCGCCCTCGAGGCTGGCGTATTGCAGCCGGTGGAGGCCCAAACCCTGCGAGAAGCCGAAGTGGCTCGGCGCAAGGTGATCGATGTCGATGACTTTGACCAAGAGGCCTTGGCACTGGCCAAGGGAAAAGTCCGCTGATCCCCTCAAACATGTAAAAACGGGCGCGGGCGCTTTATACTCCCGCGCCCGTTTTGCTCTTGAGGACTTATCTCGTGTCCAACATCGTTGCCGATCATCTCGTTTTACTCGACCACCTGCGCAGCATCCTGGTCGCCGTAGGTGAGGCCGAGCAGGTTCCCGACGAAAGTCATGCCTTGTTCCTTGAGCGCTTCGACGAACTGCTTGCGTTACTGCCTGTCGACCCGATCGAAAGCCAGTACCTGGGCCAGGACATCCTGTGCCAGGTCATCACTCGCTACCCGCAAATCGCTCACCTGGTCCCGCGCGACCTGCTGTGGTATTTCGCCGGCGACTGCCTGCACTACATGCCCGATGATGAAATCGACCTGTATCAGGCACTGGAAGAGCGCCGCTTCGAAGCCGAACAGAACGACGAACCCTTCGACTGGAACCAGGAAAAGCAGCTGCTGGCGCTGTCGAACCAGGACAGCAAGCACTGATTATCAATCAGTGATGCCAAAGGCCCGCATGCTTGAGCATGCGGGCCTTTTTTTTCCTTCAGCGCACCCCGTCAACTTCAGGCAACCGCACTGTGCTGCGACCTTTTCCGCAGCGTCCGCCTGCCTAGCTCCAGCCTTTGCACCAATAGTTTTCTCTCTATCTCATGGCACTTTGGTTTGATTGAACTACCTTCAAACTACAAGAAGTCATAACGGCTCGAGTTTTCACGTTAGCTTCAGTGATCAGATAGCGGATTGGCAAAAGGAGTTACCTCACCATGATCCTGGCAGGCGTTTTCCGGCTCTGTACCTGCATTGCCGATGACTTTCCGGGGGGACCAGGTCGAACCATAGGCGCGAGTATCGCTCCGACAGGCAGTCCAGGTCACCGGATCACTGAAAACCGTTTCAGCAATGGTCGCTCGCTATCCAGCCAGATCAGCGAATTGCGCCCGCTCGTGTGTAGCACGCAAGGAATAACGCCAAGGCCGTGGATAAGTGGTCTGGCGCATTGGGAGAGGTAGTCCGGTCCCCGTGAGTGATCCGAGACAACTTAGTCAGCCTGAAGATGGCCTATCCAGCGAGGATGTCCTTAATGAGCTTTCGTACCGAGCCCGCTTTCAAGCGAATTATCCATGGCCTGTTCTGGATGGGCCTCAGCGTGGATGCGGCTCAGGCCGCGCCGGCCAATTGTTCACAACTGGACAATTGGCCGACAACGTACGAGGTCGGTCAGGGGCTGCAGAATGAACTGCGCAGCCCCGTTCCGGTGACGCAACTGGCGGTGGGTGACCCGAAAATTGCCGACGTGCAGCCCAGCGGCAGCAGCGCGTTCATACTCACGGGCATTGCGCCGGGGACCACCAGCCTGATGGTCTGGACCGCCTGTTCGAAAACGCCACGCCAAAGCATGGTGTTCGTCAAGGGTAGAGCCACATCGGCGCTGACCAGTGTGCCGTCGGTGCCCTCCGACGACCCGTTGCTACCGAGCCAGGTGCAGACCGATATCCGCTTCGTTGAAGTCAGCCGGACCAAACTCAAGGAAGCCTCCGCCTCGATTTTCGGCGTCCGTGGCAACTGGCTGTTCGGCTCGCCGAGAACCTTGCCCACCATCGGCGGCATTGTCACGCCGTCAATACCGGTGAACAACGACAACTTCAACCTCACGTTTGCTACCGGCAGTACCCTGGTGGCGCTCAATGCGCTGGAGGGCAGCGGCTTCGCCTACACCCTGGCGCGGCCAAGCCTGGTAGCGCTCAGCGGGCAGAGTGCGAGCTTCCTGGCCGGCGGTGAAATACCGATTCCGGTGCCCAGTTCAGGCAGCGATAGCATTTTCATCGAGTACAAGGAGTTCGGTATCCGCCTGACCCTGACGCCGACCATCGTTGGGAAAAACCGAATTGCACTGAAGGTGGCGCCGGAAGTCAGTGAACTAGACTTCACCAATGCAGTGAGCATCGCCGGCACGATAGTCCCGGCCCTGACCGTGCGCCGTACCGATACCAGCATCTCCCTGGCCGACGGCGAAAGCTTTGTCATCAGCGGCCTGATCAGCTCCCGCAACAATTCCCAGGTGAACAAGTTTCCGGGGCTGGGCGATATCCCGGTTCTGGGCGCGTTTTTCCGCGACAACACCATCAACCGTGAAGAGCGCGAACTGCTGATGATCGTCACCCCGCATCTGGTCCAGCCACTGGCTGCCAACGCACAACTGCCGTCATTGCCTGGCGAACAGCTGCGCAATTACGACCCGAACTTCTACCGCATGTTTTTCCTGGAAAATGGCGATTTCGACAGTCGTAGCGGGCTCTCGCAATGAACCGAAGCCTGAACCGGATGTGCCTCGCCCTCACTCGTAACGGTGACGTTGAACGCTTGCCGGGCCAGCTGTATTGCCATTGGCCAGGCGTTCAACCTGTTGTCGCCAGAGGACCTTCAATGAAAGCAGTCATTGCAATAGCGGCAACATTGATGCTCGCCGGTTGTGCCAGCAATGGCCTGTCTTCGCGACCGGCCAGCTGTGCCAAGCCCGGTTCGGAGCAAGAACTGGCCCTGAACCTGGCCGACAACATGGCCGACGAAGGCCGTTTGTATGCCAGCCTGGCGAATCTGGAAGGATTGCCCGATAACCTGGTCCAGGTTCGCCTGCGCAAGGCTCGGGTACTGCGCTTGATGGGGCGTAGCGGCGACGCGCAGCCGTTGTACGAAGGCTTGCTAGGCACCTGTCTGGCGGCTGAAGGGGAACATGGCCTGGGCCAGTTGGCCGCCGCCAGAAATGATAATGCCGCCGCTGCCACTCACCTCGAGCGTGCGGTGAGGATGGCCCCCACCGACGACAGGATGCGCAATGACCTGGGGGTCGTCTACCTCAATCAGCAACGGATCCCTGAAGCACGCTTTGAGTTCATGACCGCCATGGAGCTCAAGCAGGCAAACACACTGGCGGCACTCAATATGGTGACGCTGCTGATCTACCAGGATAACTGGAAGGCGGCCGCCGAACTCGTGACCCGCGCCGACTTGAGCCCCAAGCAAGTCGTAGAGGCTCAAACCCGCGCGGAAAAACTCAAGGCCTCCGCCAAAAAAGTGGTGGCATCCGAGGGGAATCGCAAGACTGAGGTAGCAGATGCCTCAGCCAGTGCGAACAAGTAGAACGTTCGAGGAGTCGAGATGAATACCAAACGGCTGTTGATCGTGTGCACGGCTTGTCTGTCAACCACTGCCTGGGCCATTGAGCCGGGCCCCTCCTCGCCGTATCAACAAGGCACCGAGCAGTGGTTGCAGCTGCAGATTCGCGGAGTGGTTGCCTCCCCTAAACTGCAAACCGCTTCGGCCACCGAACGTGACCTGGCCATGCAGCGCTGGCTCAATAGCTTCAACTACCCGATTCCGGAATTTTATGACCAGGATGCAGCGGGAGAAATGACCATCGGCAACTGAGTCATGTCGATGGGTGATCAGCCTCTGGTGTCGTCCAGAGTAGCCTGGCTGCAAAGCCGGGCTTGATGTCGTGTGCAGGAAAGCAGTGGTATCTACACATTATCCAATCCTTACCGAATTACCCCCGAAGCTGCCGCAGGCTGCGACAGCTCTGGGGAGATGTGTAGATCAAGCTCGGATGGCGAGGCCATCGCGCTCGACAGCCTCCGGCCGTTTTACCTCACCCGAATGCTTTGAATACCCCGATCAAGGCGGGGCCGATAGCGACCAGAAAGAAGCTCGGCCATAGACAGAAAATCAGTGGAAATATCAGCTTGGTACCGATTTTCGCCCCCATCTCTTCGGCGGCCTGCGTACGCCGGTCACGGAACTCTTCGGCATAGATGCGCAAGGTGTCGGCCACGCTGGTACCAAAACGGATACTCTGCGCCAACAGGTTGACCAGACCTTGTACGTCATCCAGCCCAGTGCGCACAGCCAGTTGCTTGAGCGCCGCGGTACTCGAAATACCTGCGCGGATTTGTGCATTGACCAGGGCCAGTTCTTCAGCCAATTCGACCTGACTGACCGACATCTCCTCAGCCACCCGTTCGATGGTCATGGGCAAGGCCAGGCCCGACTCCACGCACACCACCATCAGATCCAGTGCATCCGGAAACGCGGCGCGCAGCCGGCCTTGTCGCTTCTGTTTGCGCTTGGCGACATACAGCGCTGGCATCAACCATCCGATACCCGCCACCAAGACCACCAACAGCAGCCCCATGATCAGGGAAACCTTGGGAATCATCGGCAACAGCAGCAACGCAATACCGATCAATAACAGCGGTAACATCAAGCGCACTGCCCAGTACATCTGCACCGCCGACGAGGAGCGGTACCCCGCATGCATTAACAGGGTCTGGGTGGCGGATGTTTGAGCTGACTCGGCCGAGGCAAAGCGCTGGCCGACCCGCTCCAGCAACAGTTGCAGGTTACCCGGAGCTTCCTGCCCGGTCGCGTTGCCTAAATAACCACGCTTGATCAGCGAAAGACGACGCTGCACGGGATCCTGAAGCCCTATCATCAGCAGGATCACGGCACCAACCGCAAGTACCGTACTCAAACCGATCGCGCCAAGGAACAACAGGCGCGCCATCTCCTCGTTCCCCGTGACCCGACTGAACAACCCGAGTAAAAAATCCATGACCTGTACCTCCCGGCAGCGAATACCGCTTAAACCTGAATCCGGATAATTTTGCGAATCCAGAAAATCCCGACCAACATGGCACCAAAAGCCCAAAGTATCAGCCTATGGCCCATCGGATCATTGAGCAGCAACGGCATGTACATAGGGGTAGTGAACAAAATCACAGCCGCCAGTACGAAGGGAATGGCCACCAGTATCCAGGCCGACATCCGCCCTTCGGCCGACAGAGTTTTGACCTTGCGCTGAAAACGGAAGCGCCCGCGGATCAGCAGACTCAGACGCTCCAGCACCTCGGTCAGATTACCGCCGGTCTCACGATGGATAAGGATCGAGGTCACCAGCATCATCACCGTCATGCTCGGCATGCGCTCCAGTAAGCCGAGCATGGCCCGGCGTACATCGTTGCCATAGTTGATATCGGAGAAGGTCAGGCCAAACTCATGAGCCACCGGCCCCTTGTGCTCCTCGGCCACCAGGCGCAGGGTTTCGTTGAATGGGTGCCCAGCGCGCAAAGCGCGGCACATGGCATCCAGCGCGTCCGGCAGGCCTTCCTCGAACGCAGCGAAACGCTTGCCACGGTCGTGAGAGATTTTCAGTATGGGTAACCAGAAAACCGCGAAACCCGCCAGCAGCGCCATCCACCAGACTGACCAAACCATCCAGATCAAGATACCCGCCCAGACACCCAGCGCCAGCCCGAGCAGCAATACCCGATAGGCCCGGTATTCGTGCCCGGACTGCTCGATCATTTGCGTCAATGCCTCCATAAAAGGCAGCTGCTCAAGCCTGGCCTCCAATGGCGACAAACGCGTCAGGTATTTCTGTCGCAACACGGTATGCATGCTGGACTGATTGTTGGCTTTCTCCAGTACATGCAAGCGGCCGCGGATGCGCTTGCGCATCTTGCCGGCCTCGCCGAATACCGGCACCGCCACGCCCTGGGACAGGAGGAAGACGGCAATAAACACCATGCCGAGGAACATCAGAATGAATTCACCAGGAACCTGGTTCATGATTGCCGTGCCTCCATCCACTCAGGCCTGAACATCGCAAGCGGCAACTCGATCCCGCGCTTGGCCAGCACATCGCGGAAGGCGGGGATCATGCCGCTAGGCCGAAAATCACCGAGTACTTCGCCGTTTTCGCCTACGCCGTGGCGCACGAAGGAGAAGATTTCGGTCATGGTGATGATCTCGCCCTCCATGCCGTTGATCTCCTGCACGCTGACCAGGCGGCGCTTGCCGTCCTCCTGGCGTTCCAGCTGGATGACCACTCCGATGGCCGAAGCGATCTGTTGGCGCATGGCCTTGATCGGGAAGGTCGCCCCGGTCATCGACACCATGTTCTCGATTCGCCCCAATGCATCGCGTGCGGTGTTGGCGTGGATCGTGGTCAACGAGCCGTCGTGACCGGTGTTCATCGCAGTCAGCATGTCCAGCGCCTCGGCGCCGCGCACTTCGCCGATCACAATACGGTCCGGCCGCATCCGCAGGCTGTTGCGCACCAACTCCCGCTGGTTCACCTCACCACGTCCCTCGATATTCGAAGGCCGGGTTTCCAAGCGCACCACATGGGGTTGCTGCAGTTGCAGTTCGGCCGAGTCTTCGATGGTGACGATGCGCTCGTTGTGCGGAATGAAACTGGACAGGACATTGAGCATGGTGGTCTTGCCGCTGCCGGTACCGCCGGAAATCAGCACGTTCAAGCGCCCACGGACAATCGCCTTGAGCAGCAGGGCAATGGCCGGGGTCAATGCCCCCACCTGGATCAGGCTATCGGTATTGAGCAGGTCCACGGCAAAGCGCCGGATCGACATGCTAGGGCCGTCGATGGCCAGCGGCGGGATAATCGCGTTGACCCGCGAACCGTCCTTGAGCCGCGCATCCACCAACGGCGAAGACTCGTCGATACGCCGACCCAGGCTGGAAACGATGCGGTCAATGATGTTCAGCAAATGCCGATCATCGCGGAAACGAACATCGGTGCGTTGCAGCTTGCCGAAGCGCTCGACATACACTGAGTCATGTCGGTTGACCAAAATGTCGGACACACTGTGATCGGCCAGCAGGGGTTCCAGAGGCCCCAGACCGAGCACCTCGTCGATAATCTGCTTGATGATCAATTGGCGGCTGGAAGTACTCACCGGTGCCGAATGCTCATCGAGCAGGCGCTGGCAAATATCGCGAATCTGCCGCGCGGCCTCAGCCTGTTCCAGGGAGTCCAGCAAGGACAGGTCCATGACCTTGAGCAACTGCTGGTAAATCTTTTCTCGCCACTCGGCTTCCACCGGGGTGACCTGACTTTTGGTTTCGTAAAGAACGTCCGGCGTTGCACGTTCCCACGCCATTATTTCCTCTGCCGGATCCGGCAGGTCGTCCCCCGGCTGGTTAGCCGACGATGAGGCGGGTTTACCGGACTGTTTGCGCAAGCGGTTACGAAAGTCGCTGATCATGGGTCACCCCCCGAAAAAACGGTTGAAGGCGCGTTTGAACACACCTTTTTTTCCAGCCATCTGGTTGCCGACCAAGTCGTCGGCCACGTTGCGCAGGGCAGTGGTGATCGCCGCCTTCGGCGCATGCAGCTCCAACGGCACGCCAGTGTTCTGACTCTGGCTGACCAGGTTGAAGTCGTTGGGTAATTTCGACAGGTTCGTGCTACGCAGCGCCTCGCCGATATCCTTGAGGCTGACCGCTGCCGTCTTGTCATAGCGGTTGACCACTATCTGCAACTGATCTCCACGCACACCCAGGTCTTCGCGAAGAATCCGCACCAGAGAGCTGGCATCGCGCAAATGGCTGACGCTCTGCTGCACCACCACGTACACCCGATCCACCTGTTCCAGCACGGAGCCGGTGAGGTGGTCGATTTGTCGCGGCAGATCGATCACTACCCAGTCATAGCTGGCGCGGGCCAATTGCAACAAGGTATCAAGTTGCTCGGGCTGGGCATCCTGCGGCAGGCACAGCTCGCCGGCCCGCCCACCCAGCACATGCAAGGTCGGGCTGAAGTGGCTGCAAAAACCGCGTAACGCGACGCTGTCCATGCCGTCGATCTGGTGCAACACCTCCAGATGACTGTGCGACTGCGCCACATCCAGGTAATGCGTCACGCTGCCAAATTGCAGGTCCATGTCCAGCAACAGGGTACAGCCACCCTTCATGCTGAGCTGCTGGGCCAGGTTGCAGGCCAGCATGGTGCCGCCGGATCCACCCTTGGCGCTGATCACGGAGATCAATTTCCCTACTGTCCCGCTGCCGGTCCGAACCTCCATGACCAGCCGATTCAAGGCGGCGACCAGCTCCGTCTCGGCGACGGGCTCGGGCAGCACGTCACGGGCGCCGGCCTGCATCGCCAGGCGCATGCCTTCCTGTTCGCTCAGCAGCCCGCACACCAACATCGGCGGACGCTCATGGGCCGGGCGCAGCAACAGTGCCGCCAACTCCTCGCGCCACAGGTGGCTGACGCGCAACAGCAACAGATCGGGCATCCGGTCCAGGCCGTAGAGCGGGTCGACATGCCCATTGCTCACCAGCCGAGTACTCACCTCCAGGCTGGGCATGCGTTGGCAGACGCCTTGCAGGTCGCGCAACGACGTGGCATCACGGCTGCTGATCAGCAACCTGAGCCCGGCTTTGCCGGTAGAACTGGCGAGTGGGGTGTCCTTGGTATTCAGCATGGCGTGATCTCCCCGGAATCGGAATGACGCCCGAGGCTTTCGCGTGGCAACGTTGCCCTGAATGTAGGCAAGGTAATGGGCACGCCGAACCCGGGAATGAACAGATTGAAAACGAAGTTTTGCAGGCTCAACCGGACATAGCGGATTGCACGAAAACCATTGACGCTGACCAGATCAGCGGGGTTGGCCACCTGTGCACCGTTTACATCCAGGTAGGTCAACGTCAGGTGAGTGGTGGCCAGATCGCCGATCAGCTGGCTATTACCTGCATTGCCCGCGGCATTGAAGATCGCCCGCCGCAATACCACCGGATCGCTGATATCGCACACCGCCGCCAGGCGCGTACCACGCCGTACGGCTTCATCCAGCGCATTGACCGTGAAGTACAGGCGGCCCATTTCCACTACGCCGAACAACAGTGTGAACACCAACAGACCAACGATGGCGAACTCCACCGTATAGGTGCCGCGCATGTATTTTCTATTCATTACAGGGCCCTCATCACGGTAGTGGCGACCAGCGGAATGCCCAGTGCAATCTGATTACCAAAAAAACCGGGAAGCGATCCGGTGCAATTGCCAGCGCCAATCACCGGGCAGAACGTATAAGTGATGGTGACCCGAACATGGTCGGTGCCCACTGCGGCGACGACCACATTGCCAGTCGTCAACCCTGACATCACAGCGGTCCCGGTGTTGGCAGGCACGCCATACACCGCAACGTTTTTCGTCTGGGTCAGTAGCGTACTGCTCATGGCGACCGCACCCAGCGTCGAGTCCCAAGCCTGGCTGGCGACGAAACGGTCGGCATCGCGGCTGGCCTGCAGCAACAAGTTGTACTGATAGAACATGCGGCCGAACTCACCGAAGCCCAGTAACAGCAACAGCAACACCGGCAGGACGAGGGTGAATTCCACCATGGCCAGGCCTTGCTGGCGCTGCCGATGTTTAAATCCATGAAGTCTCATGACGCCCCCCTACGAGTCAGTGCTCGGAGTGCTGCTGCCGTTGAGATAGGTTTTGTAGAGCTGAATGATCTGCGGGCCAGAATCGGTGGACGGCGAGGGGCCGGCCACGTTGTCGCCTTCGCACTCCTTCACGAACTGGCCGAAGATCTCCGCTTCCCCGCCGCCGCCATCCATGGGCTGCACCACGAAATAACAGCCAAAACCGAGGACGGGGATCGAGGTTGAACCACTATTTTTCCCAGCGCAGTTGCCCACCACGATTTTCAGCATCCGGCGCTCGAACACCCCATTGCTCTGACAACCACTGCTGCCCCCTGCCACACACGCGGCAACGCTCGCACGCCAGTCGTTGTAGTCCAGTATCGGGTTGCCGCCCGCTGTGAGATTGCCATTGCTTGAGGTAATGGTTTGCCCTTGGTACTTCGGGCCTGTGCCGTCGTCAGTGATGGCGGGATTACTGGACGTCGTCACCAGGTCCGGCGGATAGGCCGAGGCACTGACCGGGCCGTTGTAGATGCCGAAGCGCGTATTCAGGCCTTGAGACGCAGGGCCGACCTTGTTGCCAGGCTCGGTCGTGACGTTGTCTCCCACATTGCGACAGACCTTGCCGCCTCCCGCCATCTCCTCCCTGACCGCATTGCCGCCCGAGCCAAAATCGAGCAACTGAAAGTTGCCTGGACCAATTGGAGACTGATTGCCGGAAGCCGTCTTCAATACCTTCAAATCACCAAACTGGAAGCCCCAGAACATGCCCGCGTCCGGGTCGTATTGAGCAGGGTTGCCACAGACCATCAAAGGCGCGAGATCGCAGGGGCTGGTAGGGCTGGGTCCCGCGGTGGCGATAGCCGCCACCGCCTTGTTCCCCACGACGCCTAATGACTGGGCGAAGTTCCAGAAAAACTCCGTCAGGCCATAGCTCGCTACCGATACCCGAACGTACTTGGCATCCGTCGGCCCGGGAAAAGAGAACGGGCCATAGACACTGCTTGCCATTTCCACCACTGCAAATGCGCCTGCGTTGCCGCCGACCGCCGTGGCCAATTCTTTGTTGCCCGTGGCATTGGCATTCTGTATCAGCGTATTGAGCGCGGCGGTTTGCGTCACGCTGGCACCGGTGATACCCCCTCCCACCTGACTCAGGGTTTTGGCGCCACTCAGGGCGGCGGCGTCCACCGCATTCTGCAGGCGCGTTTTGTTCAGCATCATATGCCCGCCGTCCAGAGCCAACGCCGCCATCATGGCCATCACCGCCAACGCGATCACCATCAATACACTCACCGATCCTTCCTGGCGCCTTGGCGTCGAAGTGAACGGCCGCTGAATACGAAGATTCATCATCAAGCCCTCGATTGCCGATACTGATCCGGATCGGCTCCGCCAATAACGTGGTATCCAGGCAGCTGCTGCGCAAAGTCAGCGAATGTTGACTACTTTGGCTTCAGTCCCGCGGATAACGGTGATACCCGCCCCCTCGCCGCTGCTGTGCTGTACCACACGTTTTGGCGCCGCGACGGTGGCCACGGCCATGGCCGGCGCTACAGGTGCAGCAGGTGCAACGGCCGCGATTTTCTTCTCGAGGTTCAGTGGGTTACGCAGCGCCAGTTGCAACTTGCCTTCCGTCTGCGCCGTGACCAGGGCTTCAGCCTCTGCGGCCGTCATCTCCAGCGTCACTGCACGCACCACCACCGGTTGGGTTTTGTCGGTACCTGCGGTCTGGTCCACCGCCAACACCCGTAAATTCTCGAGGATGGTCTTGGACACAGCATTATTGCTGGCATTCTCCGTGCGTTTGGTCGCCAATACATCGACCCGGTTACCCGGCAACAGGAATCCGCCGACACCAACCACATCGTCCACCCGTACCGATATGGCACGTTTGTCAGGCGCTATCAAAGAGGCCAGGGTGCTGCCCCCCAGGTGCTCGCTCAGACGTGCACCGCGCACGATGTCGCCCCGCAGAATGTCGAACGTTGCGATCTTGCCCACGGCTTTTTCGCTGGCATCGAAGGCATCGTCCGGGATCGTATCCATGGGCATGCGTACGGTCGTGACCTGCTGGGCCTCGACCATCTGCCCGAATGGAATCTCTACCGTGGCGACCACCACACTTCGAAAGTGGTCATCCGGGCTGGCATTGAGCCGTGCGCTCAGCCAAGAGTCGGCCATCCATGCAGCCCCAAGGCCCATGACCAGAGAAGCGCCTATCAGGGTAAGCGTACGAGAGCTCATGTCAGTATCTCCGTATCAAAGAAAGTCGAGCTGGACGAAGTAGTTGTGCCAGGCCCATTCCAACTCTTTCGGTGACAGTGGTCCGGAACCGCCGATATAACGCTGGCGATCGAGTGCCATGTTCAGGAGATCGCGGGGATGGCAAGGCACCAGGGGCATGCCTTCACTTGCATAAAGCCTTTGCAGCACATAACGCACCAGCAGCGGGTCATAGGAAATACCCAGACGCTCGCTTTCCTGACGCCAGATCTTTTCGTACTGCTCGGGCTTCAGGTAACCGAACTGCAGCTTGTAGCCAATCCGGCGAAGGAAGGCCTCATCGGCCAGCTCCAGGGGATTGAGGTTGGTGGAAAACACCAGAATCAGATCGAAAGGCAGCTCGCAATGCCGACCGCCGCCCAGGTTGAGGAAATCGCGTTTCTCTTCCATCGGGACGATCCAGCGATTGAACAGCTCGGCGGGTGCCATGCGCTGGCGTCCCATGTCGTCGATGATGAACAGGCCATTGCTGGCCTTGAGCTGCAAGGCGGCCTGGTATTGACGGGTGAAGGGGTCATAGCGAACGTCCAGCTGTTCCATGCTCAACTCACCGCCCGTGATGACGATCGGGCGTTTGCAGCACAGCAATCGACGGTCGATACCTTCGTTGAGCATCAGGGTGTTCTGCTGAGCGTTGTCATCAAGGCGCTGATGCACCTGCGGGTCATAGATCTCGATCACCGACTCGTTGATGACGATGGCATGAGGGACCCAGATGGCCTCGGCGAACAGTCGGATCAGCCGACTGCTGACATAGGTCTTGCCGGTACCCGCGGGACCATAAATCATGATCGCGCGCCCGGAGTTCATCGCCACACCCAACTGATCGAGCATCTCCTCCGTGAGCACTACGCCAGCCAGGGCATTGCGCATATCGTTGGCATTGATGCGACCATGGTGAATGGTCTGTAGCTTGATCAGGGACCGGTAGGTACTCACCGGGAAGGGTGCCGCTCCTATATAACCGCTGCGCGACAGGGCATCACGGGCGGCACTGCGACCACGTTCGGTCAGGCCATAACGCAACATCTGCCCGCCGGTTTGGCTCACCTGGCCCAGCACTTCGACACGGCCGTCCTTGCGCAGAAACGCCAGGACCTCTTCAAGTACCGCGCCGGTCAGCGCCAGGCGTTCCACCAGCCGCGACATGTCCAGCACACCGGCATCAAACAAATGCTTGCACACCAACTCTCCGAGAAAACTGTCCGTCAGGCCAGTTTCGCGGATAGTGCAGGGCTGAGGAGCCAAGCGTTGTACCGCTCCCCGATCGCTGGGGTAGGCATCACTTTCGACGATGACGTGCATGGCTAGCCTCCTGGGCTGCGGGCCGATCTACAGCCAATAGCCACTGGCCAGGGTTCCGAGCAAAATTGCAACGGAGTATGGGAAAGGCTTTCCGGCCACTTCATCTACCGCCGGAGCCAAGTAGGTTCGCGCCCTTAATATCAACCCGTAGCGCGCTAAGGTTTGCAGCAGCTGGCCACGAAAAAGTATGATCAAAAAACCGCACAAACCACCGGCCGTCAGACTGAAAAGCGCCGTCCACAACGCGTCATGCGGTGTAAAAAAACATCCGACCATGGCCATCAACTTGACGTCCCCGGCGGCCATACCACCCAAGGCGTACATGGGTAGAAACACTGCAAATCCGATCAGCATGGCCAGCGCAGCATTACCAAGCCCCTCAACTCCACTGGCGTAAGCCTGACTGGTCAAACCCAAAACAAGTCCTATAAGAACCAGCAGGTTGGGGATGCGGTGGCGACGAAGGTCGCTCACCACCGCAATACCTAGCAGCCCTAATAGAACAATTGATATAAATATCTGCTCAAAAGGCATCGCTGCATCTCTCACTGGGAATAGACTTACACGCATGCCCCACCTGGGACCATACAAGTAGCTAGCCTACCGAGCTGGGTGGTAATGGCGGTGCCCAAGGTGGTAAAAGCAGTGACAACCGCTAGGGTTATTAGCCCGCCAGCCACCGCGTACTCCACGATGGTCAAACCATCTTCGTCATTGATGAACTTCACTACCGAAGCCTTGATTGTTTGCATGATCATTTTGCCCACCTCACTCGAATGTTGTTTTTTCTGAGGCAGTACTTTCTGCGCTGCCTGATGCAACCCTAGTCAGGGACAAGGCATTGGCGTTAGGAAGATTTTGCACATCGTTAGGACTTTTTTGCGGGGCGGCCAAATACGGGGCATTGGCCTTTGCAGAAGTAACTGGAGGGGTGAACAAGGCATTGAAACGCAAAGGCAATTGTCATTGATTCACAAGCGACAGGCGGCTAAACCCAGGTTTATCGACAACACACGAGCAAACACTCGCCCGGGGCTGCCCTCCAGGTAACCCATAGAGCGAAAAGAACTAAAAATCGTCTTTCCTATCAGGATTAAATCTGCAAAGTGATGGCACCTTGGCAATACTCCTTAGCGAGAGAGTCACCAAGAACCCTAGAGTAGAGACATGACGTCCAATTTGACCAAAAGGCCATCGCTCCTGTGGTTCGATCTGACTCATGATCGGTCCACGAAAGAACTCGTCGCGCAGTTCGAGGGTACCTGCGACTGCAAACTGGCGAAAAACTCCGTGTTGCCCATCGGGGAACCGGCAGACATGATCTGCGTCCATTTTGATCGCCCCGACACGCCAGGCTTGCGACTGTTGCTGGAGATCAAACGCACCACCCCCAGCATCCCGATCACCATGTTCACCGTGCAGCACTCGGAGGAACTGGCTGTATGGGCCATGCGCTCCAGCGTCTGGGAATACATGGTGCTCCCGCTCTCGACCACCGAGAAGAATCGTTACCTGACGGCGGTGGTGCAGCTCTGCGAGCTGCGCCGAAATGCCAACGGCCGGGGCAAGTCATCGCAGATCGACCACTCCCCTACCCTGCCTGACAGCATCCGTCGGACCTCAGGACACCAAAAACACCAGGCGCTGAGCAATGTCATGCTGTACATCGAACAGCACTTTCGTGACAGCATCGATCAGAGGGAATTGGCGCAACGCTGCGGCATGACGACATTTCGCTTCAGCCGCCTGTTCAAGGAAGCCAATGGGCTTGGATTCACGGATTACATCCTGGACAAGCGCATGAACTTCGCCAAGGATCTGCTCGACAATAGCCAGATGCCGATTACCAGCATCGGCTATGAGGCCGGCTTCAAGGATCCTTCCTACTTCGCCCGTGCCTTCAAGCAGTTCGCAAACTGCACGCCCAGCGAATACCGCCTGGCACGCCAACTCAAAGCAGCTGCCGCTACGCAACCGGTGCAGGATGACAAAACCACTGAAGCGCTCGAAAGCCTGGTACAAAGCCTCAGCAGTTGACCTGTTTTTTACGCGCAAACAAAAACGCCGCTCAATGAGCGGCGTTTTCGTTAAATATGGAGCGGGAAACGAGACTCGAACTCGCGACCCCGACCTTGGCAAGGTCGTGCTCTACCAACTGAGCTATTCCCGCAAATGGCGTCCCCTAGGGGACTCGAACCCCTGTTACCGCCGTGAAAGGGCGGTGTCCTAGGCCACTAGACGAAGGGGACA